>CBDUKY010000398.1:0-3437 GCA_965367925.1 uncultured Pseudomonadales bacterium
TGAGCGCCGGCACGCTGCTGAGCTCGCTATCCGAACGATGGGTATTACCTTTACAGTCTACAGTGAAGGGCAAAACATTGACCGGGAATGGCCTTTCGATATCATCCCCAGGGTAATTCGAGAAAGTGAATGGAAGACCGTTCAAAAAGGTCTCGAGCAACGCTTGCGCGCACTGAATTTGTTTATCACGGACGTCTATAACGATGAGAAGATCATCAAAGACAAGATCATTCCTCGATCGATTCTAAGTTCCTCTAAAGACTACCGAAAAGAATGTATCGGTATGCGCCCCCTGTATGACACCTGGGCGCACATCTGTGGTTCCGATCTGATTCGTGGTGATGATGGCACCATGTTTGTACTCGAGGACAACCTGCGAGTGCCTTCCGGGGTCTCCTATATGCTCGAAAATCGAAATATCAGCAAACGAGTGTTACCCGAACTATTCGAGCACCACGAAATCTTACCAATGGATGACTACCCTACCCAACTGTTCGATACATTGAGTTCTATTTCGCCACGACCAAAAGAATACCCAGAGGTGGTGGTACTTACACCAGGCATCTATAACTCGGCCTACTTTGAACACTCATTTTTGGCCCAACGCATGGGTGCTGAACTTGTTGAGGGTTCTGACCTGATGGTTGCTGAAGATGATTGTGTCTATATGAAAACCGTCGAAGGTCTAGCGCGGGTTGACGTGATTTATCGACGCATAGACGATTTGTTCCTTGATCCCGAGGTATTCAACAAGGGATCAGTATTAGGTGTACCCGGATTATTCAGAGCCTGGAAAAAGGGCAATGTCGCACTCGCGAACGCGCCGGGTGCCGGGGTCGCTGATGACAAGGTGGTCTATACCTATGTCCCACAAATGATCAAGTACTATCTTGGTGAAGAACCCATCTTACCTAATGTCCCAAGCTTCAACCTTGAAGATAAAAAGCAACAGCAACACGTATTGACGAATCTGGAGAATCTTGTCGTCAAACCTGCTAACGAGTCCGGTGGGTACGGTATGTATATTGGACCAAGAGAGTCAAAGCGGCGCACGAGTGAGATGAAACGGCTGATAAAGTCGAACCCAAGAAATTATATTGCCCAGCCAATCATAAACCTTTCAACGGTACCAACCCTTTGCGAATCAGCTATTGAAGCACGCCATGTAGACCTTCGACCCTTTATCCTCCAGGGTAATCGAACCTATGTCACCGCAGGCGGCTTAACCAGGGTGGCACTTGTTAAGGGCTCACTGGTTGTAAACTCATCCCAGGGTGGTGGTAGTAAAGACACCTGGATTCTGGCGGATAAGGCGTAAGCATTATGTTATCGAGAGTCGCAGAAAGAATGTATTGGCTCGGTCGCTATGTCGAGCGAGCGGAAAATACCACACGACTGATTAGCGTTAATACAAATCTGGTGATGGATTTACCCAAGGTAAAACATATCTGGCGAAGTCTGCTGGAAATTACCGGTGCAGAGGTCGCGTTTCACAATCGATTTAGCAAGCTCGATGAACGGAATGTGATTAAGTTCTTACTCGATGATGAATTTAACTCTATTCGCTCATCAATCCGCTATGCCCGTGAAAACGCTCGCACTACTCGAGAAATTCTACCGAATGATGCCTGGATACTGATTAACGAGCTTGATCTTTATTTGAAGAAACACAAGGACAAGGGCGTCAAGCGTGATGGCCGGCATAAATTTCTTGCTGACATCATTGGTGTCTGCAATGAACTAACCGGCGTTCTTGCTAACAGCATGTCTGTTGACCTTGCTTATAATTTTATTGAAGTAGGGAGAAAATTAGAACGTGCTGACATGACCACGCGCACTGTTGACGTTGGTTGTTTGAGCCTACTCAACCCTGAAGGCGTCGGTATCACAGAGTACGAAAACATCTTGTGGATGAATGTGCTCCAATCCGTTAGCGGTTACCAGATGTACCGGCAACATGTTCAGGATCGCGTTAATGGTGAAGACGTTGTGGACTTTCTGCTGAAAAATCGAAAATTCCCCCGTGCCGTTGCCCACTGCTTAAGTAAAGTAGACGAATGCTGCAATCAACTGCCACGGAGCGATAACCCGCTGCGAGAAATCAATCAGGCACAACGTAATCTCGATCAAAATGATGTGATTCGCCTACTCAACGAAGGCCAGTTACATGACTATATTGATGTAATTCAAAAGGATCTGGCTGAAATCCATGGAGAGCTACAACGCACCTGGTTCCAGCACGAAATGACCCTCGAAGCCCACGGCCTACAGAAGCGACTCCAGTTTGCTGATTAGCATTTGTACATCAGCATCGCTGTTGTAGTGGGCCATCGAAAAGCGCACAACACCTCTATCAGGATCAATACCCATACCCTCCAGTAACCCTGGTGCATAGTAATGACCTGCGGATACCAGAATATTTTGATCACAGAGCATATGAACAAGATCAGCTGGACTGTCATTTACTGGCGAAATAGACACTAGTGGACAACGATAGTCATCGGCATCAAAACTACCAATAACCCGGACACCCTGAAGCTGCCTTAAGGCGTCTAACAAAGGGGCAACTAGTACTCTTTCGTGATGACGCCAGAGTCCTGAAACAAATTCACAGCTCTGGCGTAGATCGGCTACCGGTCCACCATGATGTGCCGCCAGCGTTTCAACATAATCAAGCACTGCACCTGCAGCGCCAATCTGTGCATGGTCTGGCCCTGCTGGTACTAACCGCTCATTTACATCTAGCCCATGTTTAAAAAAATGACCTTGTCGGGGTAAGACTTCTAGTAATGGCGCCCTGACAACCATTACCCCAAGGTGTACTGAATAAACCTTGTAGAGTGAAAACACATAGATATCTGCGCCAAGCGCATCCAGATCAGGAATCTCATGTGGGACATAGGACACACCATCGACAAGGGTTAACACACCCTTCTGTTTGGCAAGGTTGATAATCGCTTCTGCATCATTTTTTTGCCCAGCAATATTCGAGGCATGGGGAAAACAAATTAATCTTGTTTTGTCTGTGATAAGTGCAGCTAGCTTTTCTGGTTCTAGTAGACCCGTCACCGAATCAACCTGCCATTGTTTTACCTGAATGCCATTTGCCTCACAAAATCTACGCATGACGCCGGTGTTCGATTCATGGTCCTGATTAGTGACGATGATTTCATCACCAGCATTTAGAAACTCTGAAAAAGCTTTCGCCAGCACATATATATTTTGCGTTGTGGAAGGACCAAAGCCTAGTTCATGTGGCTCAACGTTTAGCGCCATTGCCCAGCGGTTTTTCGACGCTAACATTTTCTCCATGCCTTGCGTACTGGCTGGAAAATCATTGCCCGGCTGGACCTTGTTGAAGGTGTAAAATTCAGTAAGTGCGTCGATAGTATCTTGACAAGGAAATGAGCCAGCCGCGGAATCAAAGAAATGGCCGT
>CBDUKY010000399.1:0-3432 GCA_965367925.1 uncultured Pseudomonadales bacterium
GCTCTGCCTCAACAACAGCAATAATTTTTGGGATAACGTCTCCAGCGCGTTGCAGTAGCACCGTGTCACCAATCATTACCCCGAGCCGTTTAACTTCATCCATATTGTGCAAGGTGGCATTGCTAATCGTGACGCCGCCTACCTTGACCGGCTGCAGCCTTGCAACCGGGGTAACAGCACCAGTTCTACCCACCTGAAACTCAACATCTAACAGGGTGGTTGTACCTTGTTCGGCAGGAAACTTATGGGCAATTGCCCAGCGCGGGGTTCGGGTTAACATACCGAGTCGTCGCTGTAGCACCATATCGTTGACTTTAAACACGACCCCATCGATTTCGTAATCCAGATCGTGGCGACGCTCACCCAGTGCCACGAAAAATTTATTGCAATCATCGACACCGGTGACAACTTTTGTCTCTGGGTTTGTACGAAATCCCCACTTGCCAAGCTGCTTTAAGATGTCACTATGCCTGCCGGGTAGTTCGCCGCCTTCTACCAGACCAACGGAATAGGAAAACATGGTCAGCTTTCGCTTTGCTGTGAGTCTCGGATCAAGCTGTCGCAAACTACCCGCTGCTGCATTCCTCGGGTTAGCAAAAATTTTGCCCCCTTCTGCCTCGGCCTCAGCATTGATTTGCGCAAAGCTAGATTTGGCAATGTAAATCTCACCGCGTACTTCTAGCCTGTCCGGAAAGCCCTTGCCGCGAAGTTTTAGCGGTACTGACTCTATGGTGCGGACATTCTGGGTAATATTCTCACCCGTTGAACCATCACCTCTGGTCGCGCCCTGGACTAGCTTGCCCGATTCATAAATCAGACTGACGGCAACACCGTCAATCTTTGGTTCACAGACATATTCAATCTGCTGCTCTGTTTCAAGCCGACTGCGAACACGACGATCAAAGTCCGCTAGATCCTCAGCACTAAAGGCATTATCAAGAGAGAGCATTGGTCGTTCATGTTGAACCTGGGTGAAGCCTTCAAGTGGTTCAGAGCCAACCCGCTGGGTTGGTGAGTCGTCGGTAACCAGGGTTGGATATTCGGCTTCAATTTCCTTTAGCCGGCGAAATAGCTGGTCATATTCAGCATCGCTGATCTGCGGCTCATCAAGGGTATGATAGAGGTAGTTGTGGTGATTGAGTGCTTCGCGCAGGGATTCTGCTTCTGCTGAGATTTCTTCTGGCACCGGTGCTTTGACACTAGCAGACATCAGCGATGATTCTTGAGCTTATATTCCTGCAGTTCTTGCTGGCAATGCTGGATGGTCTGGGTTGTCATCACGCTACGGGATTCATCCCTTAGTTCACCACCTAATTCCTCTGCAAGTCTCTGGGCAACATGTAACATCTGTTCAAATACGCCGCAGGGGTCGTGTAGCTCATGCACTCGCATAAACATCGACAGGGCCGGGGTGCTTACACTTGCCATATCACCAAGATCAAAACTGCCAGGTTCCACCGCATTCATTAAGCTGAACAGGGTCTCATCACCTTCGCCCATACGATGGAAGATGTTCATTTCCCCGAACGTCATGTCCAGTTCAACCAGACACTCTAGCAATGCTTGACCGTCAAACGGCTCACCGATCGCCATGACATTCAGCACCACATATTTTTCAGGCAGATTGGCAGGTAGCGGTTTTCTGGCCGGGGCAGATGTTTGTTGCGTTGCAGTCTTCTGTTCCGGCACGGTTCGAGTGGCGGTTGTCCGTTCTTGACGATTGGCGGAGATTGCCGGTGTATCACTTAAGTCTGCACGAGATGTTCTGGTCGCTGAGACGGAGGTATCACTCGCCTCAACCTTTGCCTGCCCGGGTTCATCCACCGGGTCCATCAGCACAGGCACATTCTCTTCAAGATTGAGTTTGGTCTGCTCAGGTACTGTACGCACGCGAGCGCCACCGTTAGGTAACTCCGCGCGCAACATTGAAAGCTCGTCTGGTTCATCAAGAGCATCGCCAGCCTCGCTAATAAATTTTTTATCCAGTGACATCTTGATGGAATTGCGAGAATTCTGCATGCGCCAATAGCCATGCAGAAGGATACCGGCGATAAAAACCGGCCCCAGCACTAATAGCCAATCTCTCAAACCGAACTCAGTCAAGAACTCCGTCATTGATCTTGTCCCCTACGACCGCTAAACCGCCGCCATTGCTACTGCTTCGTCAACATCCACAGAAACCAGACGAGAAACACCTGGCTCGTGCATGGTTACACCCATCAACTGCTCGGCCATTTCCATGGCGATCTTATTGTGAGTGATATAGATAAATTGAACCGTGCGAGACATCTCTTTCACAAGGTTTGAATATCGCCCAACATTCGCATCATCTAGTGGTGCGTCAACCTCATCGAGCATACAGAAAGGTGCAGGGTTCAAACTGAAAATTGAGAATACCAGGGCAATTGCCGTCAACGCTTTCTCACCACCGGATAGCAGGTGGATACTTGAATTACGCTTTCCAGGTGGTCGTGCCATCAGCCCAACACCTGTATCAAGTAAATCTTCACCGGTCATTTCCAGATAAGCATGTCCACCGCCAAATACTTTCGGGAACAGCTGCTGTAACTTGGTATTCACCGTATCGAAGGTTTCCTTAAATCGGGTTCGGGTTTCAACATCGATCTTCCGAATTGCATTTTCAAGCGTCTCCAGTGCTTTTTCTAGATCCTCGTTCTGAGCATCCAGGTATTGCTTGCGCTCTGATTGCACCTTGTATTCATCAATAGCGGCAAGGTTAATTGCACCAAGGCGCTGAATACGATTACCGATTTTAGTTAAGTTTTCTTCCCACTCGGGCTCATTGGCTTCTTCAGGCAGATTGTTAAGCACCGTGTCTAAATCGTGCTTGTCTGCTTCAAGCTGCTCTTTAATCGTTGTTCGACGTACTTCAAGGGCTTGCCAGTCCATTCGAACCTTATCGAGACTGGTACGTACCTGCTCAACATCTTCCTCGAACTTCGCACGTTGTTGTTCTGTGGTACGAATTTCATGCTCAACGGCTTCTGTCTTCTGGCGTAAGGCTGTCAGCTCATTTTCAACTTGCAGACGCTTTTCTAGCTGAATCTCTAATTCTTTCTTCAACTGAACCTGAGGTTCTTCGCTTTCGCTAATGCTAGTTTCCAGCGCTTGTTTACGATCAGCAAGAATGCCCTGCTGTTCCTGCAAGCGTGTCATGGCCTGCTCGGTCGCTGATATTTGTGAGGTCAAGGTCTGAATCTTCAAGGCCAGTTGATGCGATGCATCCCGGTCTGCTCTGGATTTTTGACGGGCAGCCTCTAACAGTTGCTGCTTTTCCTGACGCTCTGCTTGCAACTGCTGACGCTTGAGGGTGTCAGCTTCCATCTGGTCCATGGCACTTTGCAATCCGTGCCTGGCTTCTTTGAGTTGGGCTTCATCCTGTTCAAGGTCGATCACACTCTTTTCGATATC
>CBDUKY010000400.1:0-3413 GCA_965367925.1 uncultured Pseudomonadales bacterium
CCAGTGTTGCCAAGGAAACCAAAGACATGCCCAAGGATTGGTTCAACGCCGCCGGTAATGACATTGTCGCCGACAAATTCATCCCCTACGCTAGGCCCCTGGCCGGCAACATCGCCCAAATCGGCCAGCTAGACCTCACCCCGATTCAGCTTTAGGGCTTATCGGGCGGACTATCTCCATAGTTGGCTTGTGCTGCGACGAGGGTCGTTCTGTTTTTTGCTGAAACCGACAGTGAGATCCGCGGTCCCCAGGTGGGCACATGTGCACACCGAACACGAGCGTGGCTACCGCAAGCAAGGTGCTCGCACCGAGCGCTGATCCTCAATACTTTGAGGGATTTTTGTGGAGACGAAGTCGGAATAAAAATAAGCAGCGACAACGCGAAGCCTGGGGAGTGCGAGGGGCGAAGCGCCCTCGAAACAAACGAGCTCCTTGACTCCGTTGGTGGTGCCTATAGAACCCGCGTCCGCATTTCACCAGGAGGTTCTTCTGGAGAGGCGCGTATATGTTAATAAGCCACCTTAGCTCAGTTGGCAGAGCAGCTGTTTTGTAAACAGCAGGTCGTCAGTTCGAGTCTGACCGGTGGCTCCATTTAACATGGTTCTTTGAAAACAAACGGGTAGGTACCGAAGTGGCCAAACGGGGCAGACTGTAAATCTGCTGTCTTTCGACTTCGATGGTTCGAATCCATCTCTGCCC
Organism: uncultured Pseudomonadales bacterium; assembly: GCA_965367925.1. Classification (GTDB taxonomy): domain Bacteria; phylum Pseudomonadota; class Gammaproteobacteria; order Pseudomonadales; family Azotimanducaceae; genus JAHRVQ01. The sequence goes on from CBDUKY010000400.1 coordinate 700, forward strand.
ACCAAAGTGCTTGTGTACTAAGACTTTAGAGCTCGCTCTGCAGTTGGATTACGCAGGCCGGTGTAGCATAATGGTAATGCAACAGCCTTCCAAGCTGATGACGAGGGTTCGATTCCCTTCACCGGCTCCATATCCTGACAAGGTGCGTAAGCACTGAGTTATCGGAGTTCGACTCTCGGAGGCAGCACCACTATTTTACATCTACATGCGTCGGCATGTAGAATTTTCTATTAACCTTTTTTCCTAAGGGTAGGCACATGGCCAAGGAAAAGTTCGTTCGTAATAAGCCGCACGTCAACATCGGCACAATTGGCCACGTTGACCACGGAAAAACTACACTCACAGCAGCAATCTGCTCATACCTGTCACTTGTTGGCGGTGCGACAGCTCGCGACTACGCTGACATTGACAATGCACCTGAAGAAAAAGCGCGTGGTATCACCATCGCTACTTCTCACCAGGAGTACGAGACAGAAACTCGTCACTATGCACACGTTGATTGCCCAGGACACGCTGACTATGTTAAAAACATGATCACCGGTGCTGCGCAAATGGACGGCGGCATCTTGGTTGTATCAGCTGCAGACGGCGCCATGCCACAAACGAAAGAGCATATCCTGCTCGCTCGTCAGGTTGGTGTTCCAGCGCTCGTTGTATTCCTTAACAAAGTTGACCAAGTAGACGACGAAGAGTTGCTCGAATTGGTTGAAATGGAATTGCGCGAATTGCTTGATAGCTATGAGTTCCCAGGCGATGACATCCCATTCATTAAAGGTTCTGCGTTGAAGGCTACGGAAGCTTTCACTGCTGGTTCCGGCGCTGACGATGCAGCGTTTGCACCTATCAAGGAATTGATGGACGCATGCGACAGCTACATCCCTGAGCCAGAGCGCGACCTCGACAAGCCTTTCCTTATGCCTGTTGAAGACGTCTTCTCTATCCCAGGTCGCGGTACGGTTGTAACTGGTAAAGTTGACCGTGGTGTGCTTAAAGTTGGTGCTGAAGTTGAAATCATCGGCATTATCGAAACTCCTATCAAAACCACCATTACTGGTATCGAAATGTTCCGCAAGGAAATGGACGAAACAGTTCCTGGTGATAACTGTGGTCTTCTTCTTCGTGGTACGAAGAAAGAGGAAGTACAGCGTGGAATGGTTGTTGCTGCACCTGGCACCATCACCCCACATCACAAATTCGAAGCAGAAGTATACGTGTTAAGCAAAGCTGAAGGCGGCCGTGAAAAGCCATTCTTCTCTGGCTACCGTCCACAATTCTACTTCCGTACTACTGACGTAACTGGTAACATCACTCTCGCTGACGGTGTTGAGATGGTTATGCCTGGTGACAATACTAAATTCCACATCGAATTGATCTGTAAAGTTGCTATGGAAGAAGGTCTTCGCTTTGCTATTCGTGAAGGCGGCCGCACCATCGGTTCTGGTGTTGTATCGAAAATCGTCGAGTAAGCAGAAAATAAAGTTGTGCCCCTGTAACGTGTAGTTCAGGGGCACCTTTCTCTGCTCAGGACACTGAGGTTTATTATGGCTAAAGAAAAACGCGAAAATGTAATGCTGGTCTGCACCGAAACCGGTGACATCAACTATTACACCAGTCGCTCAAAAATGGCACCAAAACTCGAGTTGAATAAATACAACCCGAACTTGCGCCGTCGTACCTTACACAAGGAAAAACGTCGCAAATAAAGTTACAACAATTTCCAGCAATGGTATTCTGCCATTGTTTCTACGTGAGTAGCTCAGCTGGTAGAGCAGCTGATTCCAAATCAGCAGGTCGCGGGTTCGATCCCTGCCTCACGTGCCAACTTTAAGAACGAGTCGTTCACTATGTATAAATGGCCTCAAGGTAAAGTTATTCGCATGATCGTCCTGATCCTCGCTGTCTTCGTGGCAGTTGATTTGGGTTATGGCGCACTCGGTGAATACTGGGCTGGCTTCACATCTGAAGAAGAGTCAATCGTCTGGTTCCGTGTTATTAAATGCGCGGTTTATGGATTGGTTGCTTTGACTGTTTTGATCTACGGCGTGCGTTCGACCTTGTTTAACGAACGTAATGCGCAATTCCTTATAGAAGTCGAGCAGGAAACAACCAAGGTGACTTTACCTAGTCGCCAGGAATTGGTTCGCTCAACGGCGATCATTGCTATCGGTACCGTGATTATGGCAGTAGTGCTTGCACTGGTTGATCTGGTGAACCTAGAATTTCTGCAAGTAATTCACAGTCTCGGTGGCACTGTTAATGATGTAAGCAAAGGGACAGGAAAATGAAGAGTCTGTGGTACGTCATTAAAGCTATCCCAGGTCGTGAGTCTAAGAGCCGCGATATCATAGAGCGACAAATTAAGATTGCTAATTTAACCGATTATGTAGATGAATTACTGATACCGGTCGAACGAGTTATCGAAGTAAAACGTGGTAAGAAAGTCTCTGTCGAATATAAATTGTATCCAGGATACATTTATGTGCAGATGCAGGCGCGCCCAGATGTCCTTGAAACGATCCGTGATGTTGACGGCGTTATTGGATTTTTGGGTTCTGATCCACGCTCACCAAGTGCATTGGAGCCTGATGAGGTAGAGCGCATCTTGAAGATCGCAGCCGCTGAATCTGGTGACGAGCAACGTGCCGCAATGGTACAGATTCCTTATAACGTTGGCGACAAGGTCAAAGTTAAAGAGGGTACTTTTGCAGGTATGG
>CBDUKY010000401.1:0-3408 GCA_965367925.1 uncultured Pseudomonadales bacterium
CTTGTCCTTTATTTTTCCTGCGGTTGAAGAAATAGGGCTGCGGGGCTACTGGCTCGATGAACTACAGGAACGCTTTAGTCCTACAGTTTCCGGGGTTATCAACGGCAGTACCTGGGCCTTGTGGCACATGCCTTTTGTCTGGTTTCCTGGCTACTATGCGAATACCACATTTAATCCAGAACTCTGGTGGTGGATGCCGTCTATTATTCTCCACACACTGTTAATAGTCTGGGTCTATAACGAAACCAGGCGGAGTATTTTGGCGGTAATTCTGTTTCACGGCATGATGAATCTGACAGGTGAGTTTCTTGGCCTGTCCACAGCGATGTTTCCCTTTTTGCTGCTGGGCAACTTCGTTGCGGCGACTGTGCTCGTACTGTTCTGGCGGCACTCTGGCTACAGTCTGTTTCCCTCGACAGATAATTCCGCGACCTTACATTAAGGTGAAAAATTAGTGTCGTTAGTCTTAAGGTGGAGTTTAATGCAATGACCCAGGCGCTAATTAGCCCTGGTCAGCAGTGGAAAATGCTTTCGAAGGGTGAGTCAATCAAAGTGGTCTTCTAAGGGAGCAAATGTGATCGCAGAATATAGTGATAGAGAATCTCAAGTATGCAGGCACAACCAAATATGAATGTTAAAGGCGCTTGCAATTGCGGCAGTGTGACCTTCAGTGTTGGAACCTCTGTTTCAGACGTTTACGTTTGCCATTGTTCAATCTGTCGTAAATCTACAGGCAGCGGTGGCATTGCAGTAACTGTTGTGCCTACTGACGATTTTGCCTGGCTTGAAGGGGCGGCCCTGGTGAACACCTGGCATAAGCCTGGTCATGATTGGGAGACTAGCTTTTGTTCACGCTGTGGCTCGCCGTTACCTGGGAAAAATGACGACAATACCACCTATATCCCGGTAAGCCTGTTGGATTCAGGTCATGAGAATTTGCGCGTTCAGCATCATATTTGTGTTGATTCAAAAGCTGCATGGGAAGAAATAGCAGATAATGCCAGGCAGCATAAAAATGGTTTTAGCGAATAGTCCAGGCCACCTGAATTACATCCTGCCAGTTAGCATTTGAATCGCTCGTAAAACCATAATCTATGAATGTGGAGTCTTTATGTCGATTATTGTCGCGGGGAAATTAGAAATAAAGCCAGGTTCTCGGGAGCTATTCATTCAAGGGTCTTTAGCTTCCATTGTCCAGGCAAGAGAACTCAACACTTGCGAGGATTTTTCTGTTTCGCCTGACCCAATAGATGACAACAGAGTCAATGTCTTTGAGAAATGGTCGTCTCGCCGCGCGCTCGATGCGTTTCGCAACGCTGGCCCTGAAAGTAAGATCTTTTCTCTTGTCGAATCATTTGATGTAAAGGAATATGAAATCGAGGTCTGATAAGAAGGTACACCTTTAGCTTCCACCTATAGAGCGATATGCGCCATGAAAATAAAATCACTTAAAGATGAGACTGGCCCATTCGAGGTAACTGTCCATGAGTCAAATAAAGGGGCACCAGTCGTATTGTTTGCGAGTGGTGCAGGTGGTTTACCGGAAAGATACCTGACGCTACTAAATGTCTTGATTGAAGCAGGCTACACAGTTGTTGCACCTCACTTTGAGCGATTTGGACCAGCTTCTCCCACGGTAGATGAACTAACACTTCGAGGAAGGCGTTTATCTCAAGCATTAGATGCCTTTAGCTATCAGGGAACGCAAGTGCTTGGTGTTGGACATTCCATCGGTGCGACGACACTCGTTGCACTTGCTGGCGCACAGATGTGGTTAGCGGAAGGGCAACAAATCGATATCACGGCTGATGCACGTTTAACGCGACTTGCCCTCCTGGCGCCACCGACTGGATATTTTCAAGCCCCTGGTGCACTTGATGGGGTAGGTGTGCCAATTCAGGTATGGGTTGGTACAGCAGATACCATTACGCCACCTGCGCAAAGCAAATGGCTAGTGCAGGCATTGGCAGCCAATCAAACGGTCAACCTTGATCTTATAGATGGGGCAGGGCATTTCTCATTTATGGATGTCACGCCACCGAACGTAGTAGAGCCGCTTGCGAATAAGCAGATGTTTCTGCATCAATATTCAAATGCCGTGGTTAGGTACTTGCAAGCATAGCGTCGATTAGGTTTCGCGTTTAGGGCTGCCGCCGTCTTATGACGTTTTCCTCGCCACAACAGAGTATATGTGCCAGTGGTGGGGGGTACCTTGTGGGGTTTCACCGCTGCTTCTGTGTTCGTTAAAGCGAAGTATTTCGAACTGAGAAAAACAGTTCTTCACCTGTTCCTCATCAAAAGCGAGCACGTCCGGCCAGATCTCATCCTTGTTGTAGTCATCCCTCGCCATGGAGTCTTCCAGACCAAGGAAGGAACCGCAGAATACGCCAGTATTACCAAGGCTCCGGCAGATATTGTCCCAGACCTCATCGAACTTATTCGGCTGGCAAAAGAACAGGCTTGCGTCGGCCAATACCAGTGATGCTTCTGGATAATCGAATGTATCGAATCCTGCTTGATAAAGCTTAAGATCTGGATTGTCCTTAAATCTAGCCTTGCAGCGGGATATCGAGTCTTCCTCAATATCGAAGGCGTGTACCTTAAACCCATGGGCCAGCAGAAAGGCGATATCAGAGCCTGCGCCACAGCCACAATCTATCGCGATCTTTGGCGCCTCACAAATACCGACGGAAAATTTTAGTTCTTCCCGCGTTTCGCTCTCGGCGGTTGCGTCATAGTAGGTTGAAATCTGATGTCTGGTCATTCTAGGTCTCTAATGCCTCGCTAAAGACATCGACAAACCCGTCTAGATTTTCGAACATCTGGCCATGGCCTGCATCTGGCACAACACCAATCTTGATGCCGTGCTTTTTAAGCTCGTCTGGATCTGGTGCATCCGCGAGGATTTTGCCGGTATTAGTCGGTAGAGATTTTTCACCGTAGATAAAGGTGCGGGGTATCGTCATAGCCAGATATCGTTCTTTGATGGATGGATCGAGTTCAACAAGCGCTTTGGCATTGCCATAAAGGCCTTCAACATGAATTGTTGACCAGAGCGCATTAAACCGATTCGCACCGGCGTCTCCATTAATGGCAGCTTTTCTGCGTTCTGATTGCATGCGCGGGAATATTTGTTCTACAAATTCCTGTTTTGAATAGGCAGCGATACGACTCGTACCAGCACCACCGCCAGGGGTTACATTGCCTTCACCCACAATGAGATTTGAAACCAGATCAGGTCGTGATAAGGCTAACAATATGGCAATGGTGCCGCCCATACTGTGACCAACAATAGTGGCGTTATTGATATTTTCATGGTCGAGAATGTTAGCGACGCTCTCGGCGTGTTCTTCCATCGTGTAGCCAAAAGATGTCGGGTGATCACTTGTGCCTGCGCCTAGATTATCA
>CBDUKY010000402.1:0-3399 GCA_965367925.1 uncultured Pseudomonadales bacterium
GTGAAGTAGCGCCATACCCATTCCACAGATGCCAAGATAGTGAATTGGGATCGGCCATTGCACGCAACCGTCCCAGTTTGGTTGAGGATCGTTCATATAATCACTACCCAGCACAGACACACCACGATCATGTAACCAGGTCGCACATTCTGGATGTAAGCCAGGCATGCCCGCCTCAACCGGATCGAATAAGCCAATGTCACTGACTCTTTTTTCACGACCCTTGTGAATAATGAGCACATCTCCTGGCGCAACCTTAAGGTTTTGCTTTGCCTCGGCTGCTTCCAGGTCAGCAATGGAGATCCTCACATCGCCATCTAAATAGGGTACTTCTTTCACCCGTGCTATATCCAACAAGACGCCACGGGTGACAATGCCTTCTTCCATGGGGGTCATGTCATTTTTTAAGGCGCCGGTACTTTTTACATCTGAGGCCGGGAATCCGTTATACATCTCGTGTTTAACGAATACATGACAAAGTGCATCAATATGGGAACAGGCAATACCGTGGGTCTCGACGCCAATATAGTCGAGCGCAACTGACAAACCAGGCACACCAGGATAGTCGCAATCATCCCCTGCCCTGACCATGCGATGTTCTGCGGGCCACATATTATGAGGTGCCGGTGCCGTTGGCCATGGATTGCCCATACCCAGCGCAAGCCCTTCTGAGACTAATGCTGCCGCCGCTTTACGCTTTTTATCATCAATCAGGTTAAGCGCCCCGGCCTGATCGTCATCACCCCAGCGACCCCAGTTACACACCTGGCTCCAGAGTGACTGACAATATGCATCTGTGACTTCGGGTAGTTTACTCATGGGACTCCTCCTAGACGAAATCAGGTAATAGTTCTTTACCGATGATTTTTATGGTTTCGAGCACCTCTTCATGGGGCACCTCGCCCATTTGTACGAGACACATCAGCCTATCAACGCCAACATCTTTGAACTTCTGCATCTTCTTACGACAAGTCTCAACGTCACCAATAATGATGGTATCGATATGACGAATGGTTTCGAAAATCTCCTCGTTAGAGATATCTTCTCCAGCAAATTCTCGCTTCATTAATTCCACTACTGGATTCGGATCTGTTACATCTGTTTTGTCTGGCACTTCTTCGACTTCAAGGGCTGCTGTGGACAATTCCCGATTTGATCGTGGGTCTGTTTGGCTGCGAATTGCCTCATAGAAGATTTCTCTAGGCACCTTGAACACTCGCGGTGCCGAGCTCACATACCAGAGGGCTGATCTTGGCGCACCACTCTCAATGGCTTCTTTTTGTGACTTACGGGCATGGACAAAGGTAAAGATACCTGTCTGATTATTAATAAAGGCAGCAGCAGGATTCTCGCAGGCGGCAATCGCTGCACGATAGTCTTTCAACATGACTGCAACCGCATCGAGGGGTGCAAATAAGGTTGTACCTAATACACCGACACCTAGTTCGCCGGCTTTAATAAATGATCCAGGGCTGGAACAAGTGTGCCACATGGGCGGATGCGGCGACTGCACAACCTTTGGCTGCACATCTCTTTCGCCCACCTGCCATCTTTCTGTATTCCAGGTAAAAGGGTTTGTCGTCCAGGCTTTCGAGATCAAGGCCGTTGCCTCAGCAAGATCAGAAACTGCCTGGGCCTCACTGACCCCAAAGGTTTCCCATTCTTTACCGCCAGACTTGGCCAGGCCGACCTCTACCCTGCCACCGCTTAGTTGATCCAACATCGCAACTCGTTCGGCGGCACGTAAGGGATGATTAATCTCAAATGGCGCAAGGATGCCTGCATGACCAACCCGCAGGGTACTGGTCTCTGACAGAATTGCTTGCAACATCATTTCTGGGCAAGAACTATAGCTAAAGTCTGGCGTGCAGTGATGTTCAACTTCCCACCAGGTTTCAAAACCTGCAGCTTCAGCAGCACGGGCCTGGGCTAATGACTCTTTTAATAGCTGAGGAAAACCGCCGTTTAAATCACAGTCTCGTTTTTGGATTTCAGAAAATATATCTAGCTTCATACCGCCCCCTTTTTATATAACGTTTGTTATAATACAGAGCAATTGGAATGTAAAGCGGGTTAGTATTGTTAGACTAGTTTTCTCGTCGCGTTAACCTGAGCCTACAGGCTAGCAATCGCGCAAGCATGCATCTCCCTGTGTGAAGGTGCTTTGTTATGACGAGACAAGGTGAGGTGATACTAATCAGTCACTAGACGATTAAATTTTTCTCGCAATAGATCCCGCAGCATCAGTACAGCGGGAGTAATTTGCTTGCGGTCAGGTGTTAACAGATTCAGTTCGCCTGTGGGTGATGGATAGTCTGTGAGTAGCGGCACGACTCTGCCTGCGCGCAGATCTTCGAACATATCGAGCTTCGATTTGAAGGCGATGCCCTTCCCAGCCACCGCCCAGCGACGCACAAGGTCAGCATCATTCGTACTACGATTACCGGCTACACGAATTTTTATCGTTCCCACCTTCGTTTCCCCTGGCTGGCTGAAGGTCCAGGTATCGTAAGTACGATTGCTAATCTGATACAACAAACAATTGTGCTGACGTAAGTCTTCTGGCGTTACTGGTGTACCAGCGGTTTTAAGATAGGCTGGTGAGGCGCATATAATTCGATCCACATTGGCGAGCTTAAAAGACACCATGGATGAATCCTGTTGTTCTCCATATCGAATCGCGAGATCCACTCGATCAAGATAGAAATCCGCGTTTGAATCGCCCAGCAGCAGGTTTATCGATAGGTCTGGATGTTGATCCATAATTTCATCAATCCAACCTAACAATACATTTCGGCCAAGATCAGAGGGTGCAGACACCCTTAAATTACCTGTTACCTTTCCAGCACTGCTGTGAATCGACGCCCTGCCGTCCTCAAGATTCGACAAGGCTTCACGACAATAGACCAGGAACCGCTCGCCTTCTGAGGTAATTCGTAGCTGGCGAGTAGATCGAATAAACAGTTGGACCCGCAAGGACTTCTCTAAACGCTTCAACCCTGCACTTGCCGCCGCCGTCGTGATATCTAGTTGTTCCGCGGCACGGGTGATACTGCCACTGTCAGCAGTGCGCACAAATAGATCAAGATCATTGGTATTCATTGGCTATTATCAAAATATTTTTGAATATGTTTAGCATATTACCCTCTTATTCCCTGGTATTCATTCCTCAATAATGGCCACACCTGCCACATGACTGGCGACGAACCAATAACACAAGAGGAATTGCAATGAAGGCCATCGGATATCTACAACCACAGCCAATCGAACAACAAGATTCATTAATCGATATTGAACTCGCAAAACCAGTTGCTGCTGGCCGTGACCTGCTGGTCAAGGTTGCAGCCGTGTCCGTCAATCCTGTCGATGTAAAAGTGCGTGCGTCCGCTACACCTGAGC
>CBDUKY010000403.1:0-3391 GCA_965367925.1 uncultured Pseudomonadales bacterium
AACAGTTTGTTGGGTTTCTTGGTGATGCGACTGACCCCTCAGGTGTATTGTTGGTTAATCATGGGTTGCATGCGGAAATCCAAATTGATCGTACCGACGCCATTGGTAAAGATGCTAAAGCAGGCGTGAAAGACATCCTGCTCGAATCAGCTATTTCAACTATTCAAGATTGTGAAGATTCAGTTGCCGCTGTTGATGCAGAAGACAAGGTAGTTGTTTATAAGAACTGGCTTGGATTGATGCGTGGTGACCTGGTTGAAGAATTCACCAAAGGTGATGCGGTCGTTCGCAGAGCGTTAAATCCTGATCGTGTTTATCAAAAACCTGACGGTGGAGAACTGGTGCTTCATGGTCGTAGTCTTCTTCTGGTTCGAAATGTCGGACATCTGATGACGACCAATGCTGTGCGCTATAACGGTGAAGAAATTCCTGAAGGTATTCTTGACGGCATGGTGACAAGCCTCTGTGCTATGCATGACCTGAAACAAACAGGCAGTTTGAGAAATTCCCGTAAAGGTAGTGTTTATATCGTTAAGCCAAAGATGCATGGCCCAGAAGAGGTGGCCTTCGCTGTTGATCTCTTTAGCCGTATCGAAGAGGTGCTAGGACTTGCAGAAAACACCTTAAAAATAGGCATTATGGATGAAGAGCGACGCACCACGCTGAACCTGAAAGAGTGTATTCGTGCAGCGAAGCAACGCGTCATCTTTATTAACACAGGTTTTCTTGATCGCACTGGTGATGAGATTCATACGAGTATGGAAGCCGGTCCTGTGGTGCGTAAAACGCTTATGAAGCAGCAAGCCTGGATCAAAGCATATGAAGATTGGAATGTTGATATTGGTTTAGAAGCTGGGCTGAAAGGTAGGGCACAAATCGGTAAAGGTATGTGGGCAATGCCGGATGAAATGGCGAAGATGATGGTAGAGAAAATTGCACATCCTAAATCCGGTGCCAATACTGCATGGGTTCCTTCGCCAACAGCAGCAACCTTGCATGCACTTCACTATCATGAGGTTGATGTTGCAAGCCAACAAGAACAGATCAAATCTCGCCCAAGAGCAAGTATTGATGATTTGCTAACGATTCCAGTTTTGGGTGGTACTAATCTGTCATCAGATGAAGTTCAGCAAGAGTTAGATAACAATGCGCAAGGTATTCTTGGTTATGTTGTTCGCTGGATTGACCAAGGTGTCGGTTGTTCTAAAGTACCTGACATAAACGATGTTGGTTTAATGGAAGACCGGGCAACACTGAGGATTTCTAGTCAGCATATTGCGAACTGGATTCGTCATGGTGTTTGTACTGAAGAACAGGTCATGGAAACCCTAAAACGAATGGCCATTGTTGTAGATAAACAAAATGCTGGTGACAGTGCGTACCGCCCTATGGCGCCTGAATATGATCAAAGCGTTGCCTTCCAGGCAGCCTGTGATCTTGTATTTAAGGGTGTAGAACAGCCTAACGGTTACACTGAGCCTGTATTGCATGCCCGCCGTATAGAAGCCAAGCGACTCTATGGTTAGCGTCTGGACAACTATATCTAGTGTTCTAAGCCCCCTTAGAACACTAGTTTGTTGTCTGTTAGACAAATTAGAGTTAATTGCCTACCCAAGGCAAAAAAGTTCTGGTAGGTTGGCGCTCACGCATCCAATCTGATAGCCAGAGATGTCACAGCCCTTAGGACAGAAAATTCTCATAATCGAGGATGAGGCGCTCGTCGCTCGCGAACTCAAGAGTAGACTCACGCAAATGGGATGCGAGGTCGTGGGCATCGCTTACGGTAGTGAGGGCATAGCACTCGCCCGACAAACCTCACCTGATCTATTGCTAACAGATATCCACCTGAAAGATGGTGAAGATGGTATTGAGATAGCCAGAGCTATACAGAGTGAACGCAATGTCCCTGTTGTTTTCCTCACCGCCTATACAGATGAAGAGACCGTAACCCGGGCCAAAGAAGTCACCCCCTACGGCTACATCATCAAGCCTGTCGATGTTCGGGAACTGCAAATCGCCATTGATATGGCCCTGTACAAGTTCTCTATCGAAAAAGAATTAAGAGAAACCCAGCAACTACTGCAAACAGCGCTTACCTGTATTGGTAGTGCGCTCGTGTTTGTGAACCAGATGGGTAAGATCACAGACCTAAATGCCGATGCAGAAAAGATCCTCGGCACCAGCCGCGAAGCTGCCATCGGCAGAACCTGGACTGATGCATTTACGCTAATCGGCACCTCAATTCAGAACAAGATCAATAAAGCTCTCGCCAGTAACGAGGTGGTTAAATTGGCGCCCTTTATTAACAATGCCGTCGCCGCACGACCGAATCTCCTTGATGGCATCGTCGGACCCATGGAAAACGGCGGCGTGCTTATTCTCAGGGCATTGTCAGAGATCTCCGATCCTATTGAGCCGATGCCTTCCACTGATGAGTTGTTAAATAATGTTGGTTCAGAGCGGCTGATTCCCAGTGAATCATCTATGTGTCAGCTACTGGTAGCCCAGCAACCAGATGCGACCAGAGAGCAGGTTGAGGGTATCTCCCAATTACTTAATCAGCAGTTGCGCTCAACTGATCTGGTCAGTGTCTACGCCAATAGCCAATTGTCGGTCAGCATGCCCTATACCTCCGTCAGTGAAGGCCGATTGATTGCAAACTCCGTATTGCGCCAGCTAAAGAGCCACTTTTCTGGTAATGGTGTCGAATTCAGTATTGGCCTCTCATACAGTTCCCCTGGGGATCAGCAGCCGTTTGAGTTGTTTCGTCGTGCTAGCTGGGGTCTTCGGGTTGCACAGGATTCAGGTGGTGGTCGGGTTATTGTCTGGAATGACGAGGTGGAAATGCCTTCTGCCAGCAGCGAAACCGATAAGCAGCGTGAGTATCAAAACCTGGTTTTGCTCTGGAACGTCTTGAATGTTGTGGCGACCACATCGGACATTGATGAGGCGAATTCAAAGCTGTGTAGTCACTTGCTACGCTCATTCAACCTTACCAGGGTTGCCATTATTTCAGCGTCCCACGATCAGACGATTACCGTGGATGCCGGTGCGATACCTGATAAGGAAGGTTTTGACGGTCTGGCGGATTTAAATCTAACCCAGGCGGATTTCGAATCTATTCAGCACATCCTCGCGGCCCAGACCCATCATTTAGGCGAGGGTAAGCGGCACTTGTTTAAGCTTAATCAGGAAAAACTAGTGCTGGTGGATGCGAGGTCCAATCTCGAGGCCAGTGATGTGGAATTTGTTAAATCGCTACTTGCCTATTTCGCCGCTGGACTCGGTCGATTTGATTTACCTGGTACCGCGAAGAAGAGTAGCTCAGGCGAGGGTGCCTTGCTTTATCAGTCCCATCGTATGGCCGGAGTCATAGAAAGTATTAAGTTGG
>CBDUKY010000404.1:0-3386 GCA_965367925.1 uncultured Pseudomonadales bacterium
ATCATTGCCGGCCAGCAACTCTTTGTGCCCGTCGCAGCAACGAGCACAGAGGCTTATCAACTAAGTCAGGACTCCCGGCTTAAATCCAGCCAGGAAATCACAAAGAAACGTCTTGGTGTGGAGCCGATCAAATATGTCGTAAAGCCAGGTGATAGCCTCTGGGAGCTTTCTCGTCAATTTTCTGTGACTACCCGCTCTCTAGCGAAGTGGAATGGAATGGCACCTTCTGATGTCCTCTATCCTGGTCGTGAGCTACTGATCTTCAACAACAATGCCCCCCAACAACTTGCGTCGTTACCGACCTCTCGCGGGGTTATCAGAAAGGTGAACTATCGGGTTAGACGCGGGGAATCACTTTCGAGGATCGCCAACAAGTTTAATACCTCTGTTAGCGACATAAAGAAGTGGAATCAAAAAGTGGGATCAAAGAAGTATATTCAGCCGGGTGACAGGATCACGTTATACGTGGATGTCACCCAGACTAAATAAGACTAGCCATCTGAATCAACATCACCGTCAGCGGCGAGTTGGTCTCGAAGTTCCTGATAGTCAGTGGCCCCTTCCCTTGCCGCAAGTACGCGCGCCAGACTTTGAAGACCAGCTAGCTCGGTGGCATCTTCTTCTTTATTGACTACATTCGTGACACTGATCACGGCTGTATCGCCATTAGCAAGGGTTGCATAACCAACCGACTTATTGCCTTCAGAAGGCCGCGGCAAGCTAAATGCCTCGGTGTTGATTTGACGATCAATTCCAGCACTGTTGCGACCCGCATTTGGTACAACTGTCCATTCAAGACCATACTTATCCGCAACAAATCGTGTAATGGAGCCTGACGCTAACATGTCGACCATGTCTTTCGCCTGGGCTTCAGCAATCTCTCTAGCCTGCTCTTCTTTCAGAAGGCTTGCGATCTCTTCAGTAACCGCTTCGATGGGTTTAAGCTCACGAGGCTGATGAGAGGCAACTCGAATCACAACATGGTGATTTGGGGTAATCTCAAGCAAGTTACTGTTGTTACCATCTAGCAATACTTCTGAGCTAAATGCCGCCGCAATAACCGAAGGATTCGCTGCTAGCCCTGTCTCGGCAGATCGACTAACCAATCCAGTATGGCTGATTTCAAGGCCAAGCTCTTCAGCAGGTTCGCTCAAATCTGATGACTCATAAGAAATCTCGCTAAGCTGTGAAGACAGATTCACAAACATGGTTTCTGCTTGAACTTCACGATATTCATCTTCTACCCTGGCACGCACTTCAGCAAAGGTTGGCTCTTTGGCAGGTTCGATGTCTAGCAACTTAATCAGGTGAAAGCCGAATTCCGTCTCAACTGGTTCTGAGATTTGATTCAGTGACAAGGCATTGCCCGCTTCTTCAAATTCCTCGACAAATGTACCAGCCTCGTTAAATCCGAGATCGCCACCAACTTCAGCAGAGCCGGTATCATCAGAGTATTCTTCTGCCAGGGTTGCGAAATCCTCACCTGAAGTCACCTTGGAATAGATTTCTTCGATTTTCGCTTTTGCATCTTCAGTAGAAACCTCATCATTCACTTCAACGAGAATGTGCGCCAACCGACGGCGTTCAGGTTCTGCATAAATTGCTTTAGTGTCTTCATAGAATGCTAGTAATTCATCCTCATCTATAACCACATCGTCCAGCAGATCACTACGACGGATCTCAATATAGGCGATGTCGACAGTTTCTTCGGTCATGAACTGTTCTGGGTTACTTTCGTAGTAGGCCTGGATATCGCTCTCTGGGACATCAATGTCATCGACTAGATCACTGATTCGAACTCTCAGGTAAGCAATATCACGTGTTTGTTGTGACAAGCTACTGGCTCTGGCAATTTCCTGGGGTGCCAGGAATGCACTACCAGCGATACCCTTGTTCATTTGCGCTAGCATCTTATCCCGACGCATTTCTGCCCGGTAACCTGTTGGGGTGAAACCAGCGGAATTTAGGATCAACCTGAATTGCTCAGGGTTGTATACCCCATCAACCTGAAATACCTCAGTGCTAACAATTTCCTGATCTAGTTTGCTCTCGCTATAACTCAAACCCCAGTCTTCTGCGGCGACCGTCAGGAGTTTTCGATTAATTAAATTTTCAAGGACAGTTGCCCGTAGCTGATCTTCATCGATTGTCGAGGGATCACGACCCTGGGCGATCTGGATGCGGCGGTTTCGCTCAACCTCTATTTCCATTTCCTGCTGGGTGATATCAGCCCCATTTACGGTGGCAGCCTTCGGCACAGGTGCCAGAAAAGTGGTGATAGAACCCATTCCAAACAGGGCAAATACGATAATAATTAGGCCAACAATGACCTTTGCGACGACGCCATCAGAGTTGTCACGCATGGATTGGATTGACATCAATAAACCTCGTTGAGTACCCAGGAAGATTGGGAACCAGAAGAAACTTCCGTAATGGAATAAATAAAAATGGCGCATCTTAAGATGCGCCATTTTTTAAGACTCGAATTTTACCGTTTGTTCGAAAAGAATCAAACGATGATTCGCGAATTCCTGGCTAGTTGACGGCGTCTTTCAACGCTTTACCGGCCTTAAAGGCTGGAACTTTCGCGGCTGCGATTTGAATCTCGGCACCAGTCTGAGGGTTACGACCTGTACGTGCAGCCCGGTCGCGAACATTAAATGTACCGAAACCTACCAGTACAACAGAATCACCCTTCTTGAGTGCATCTGTCACTGAATCAATCATTGAATCAAGCGCTCGTCCCGCAGCAGCTTTCGTGATGTCAGCCGATTCCGCAATATTCTCAATTAGTTCTTGTTTATTCACTCTCTACCCCTTTGTGGATATTTATTGAAGGTCTCTTACGTACAAGGCCTGATGTTAAAAACAGTCGTTTCGACTGCCATGTGATACTCGATAAAAACTATTTCACGATAATCGGTGAACTAGCACCGGTGAAAATCTCCTACTCTCGTGCTTCCTAAATGCTGCAAAAGCACGCGCAAAAAGTCATGTTCCATTTGAGTCTGCCCGCAACACTCACAAACGGTGTCACAACCAAGACAACTTATACCAACTGCGCAAAATAGCTGTCAAGCCAAAACTCCTAATGAGCAGATATTCTGCGGTCTGCGTCAGAATCTGAACCCTTTTCGGCATCCACTTTAGCGTCAGTTTCAGCAAAGTTTTCTGGCAAGGGTTCAGGCATTCTCTGCAGCGCAATTTGCAACACTTCATCGATCCATTTTACTGGATGAATGATCAATTCACCTTTAATGTTGTCCGGTATCTCCTTCAAATCCCTCTGGTTTTCGTCTGGGATAAGGACTTCCTTAATACCACCACGGTGGGCCGCCAGCAGCTTCTCTTTGAGCCCTCCAATGGGGAGGACGCGCCCACGCAGT
>CBDUKY010000405.1:0-3375 GCA_965367925.1 uncultured Pseudomonadales bacterium
ATGCTGGACATCGAGACACTCTGTAACGGCTGACAGATTTAGTCTACATCAGACTTGAAAACCATGCGCCATGCAAAGCAAGGGAATTTAAGCAGAAAAGGAATATTGTGACCCAGGTGTAGGCAATTTCATTCGGGCAGCCTGCCTTCATTATCGAGTAGCTCAAAGACCCCTTCTTCCGCGAGTACCCGCATACCTAGCCGTTGCGCCGAGACCCCATGGCGTAACTGATAATCAAACTGCAATCTACCAGCGCCCTCCTCTGCCTCGAAATAACGACAATCAATCTGTCCCGTCTTCTGCATTGGTTCACTTAGCTCAATAAGATGGGATGAAAACATAAACAGGCAATCTTCCCTGGTAGCAAATCGTGACAAGATCGCCAGTGACGCATCAAATGCATCTTTTACATTCGTTCCTTTGAAGGGTTCGTCCATCACTGCAATGACTCGATACCCGGCAGCAATGGCCTCTGCCACAGCCCTTACGCGTAACGCCTCGGCGCGAAAGTAGCTAACCCCACCGCGCAAATCGTCACTTAATGAAAGCGAGCTAAACAAACACTGGGCAGGTACAAACCGAAAACGACTGGCCGGGACGCCCATCCCTAGATGGGCAAAGTAAAGTGCCGTGGCAAAGGCGCGCAGATAGGTGGTCTTGCCTGCCATATTAGGGCCAGTTAAGAATAACACGCGATGATCCTGACCAAGGTCAACGGGGTTACCGACTGGTGCTTGCAAAAACGGATGAACGAGCCCTTCTGCCTGAACCCCGAGCGGGCCCACCACCAGTTCCGGCATCGTGAAGTTGTGAAACGATGTCACATCGGCCATCGCAACTAGCGCATCAATTTCATGGATGAGTTCGAGCAGTCGTGCAATCGAGACCTTTTCATGAATTCGAAAAGTCTGATCAAACCTCAATATTTTTCCAACCCAACGACCGATTTCCTGCTCAGGTACTGCAGCCAGTTTTGGCCGATCGAGCAGTGTTTTCATTTCCATCAGCAAGGGGACTAATTCGCCGCTCACATCCTCCAGTGCTGATTGATTAACAAAGCGCCTGGCCGATCTGATAAAGCTACAGGTAGTCTGTACACCGAGGAAGATAGAAATATAGTGACGGTCATGGTGAGCCCAGAGCGAAAAGGCATCCAAGAAGAACTCAAAGGGGTTTTCGTGGACAACGATCGGTAGAATCTCACGAAAAAACCGATCAACACGACTGGTGGCATAAGCGGAAGGTATCTCGTCGAAAGCTTTACGCTGGGCCAGAATAAATGCAATTGACGCCTGGGTTGCAGCGATATCTTCGCTATTAGACCAGGGCTGCGCCATTCGCTGACGCAAGATGCTCGCACCGCCGTCGGTACGCGCTAGATTACAGAACTCGAATAAACTTTGCTCGCCACCAGCAGCGTCAAAAACTTCCAGATCGTGCAGGGTGTGTGCATCAAGCAACAAAAATTGATGATTAGATTGACGATCCGAAACCTGACGGTTCACTGGCTAAGGTCCAATAGCACGAGAAACACTGTACTCATATAGACTCCGTCGGTTCAACTTTTATAAAAGCGAGCTAAACCCTGGCAGATTTGAATTGACGAACTAGTGGAGGAAGCTAAACATCCTTCTTCGGTAAGCCGTGGCCATTGGGTCCCCCTTACCTAACATATCAAACACCTGGATCATGGTCTTCCGGGCAAGCTCGTCACCAAAGGACTTGTCCTTTTGTAGCACTTCAAGCAACAGGTCTAATGCAGCTTCTATCTGGTCATCAACAATCAGTCGAATCGCACAATCACATTTAAGCTGTAGATCATCTGGCTTCGCTTCCGTCTCGGCTTGTAAGACAGCGAGCGCCGGCAGCGTCGCTGCCTGGTCAACAAAACCAAGACGACTCTTAGGTTTCGCAAGGCCTTCTGTCGTATCTGGGATGACTGCAAGCAATTGCCTTGCTTCATCCGCTCTTGAATCCATGATCAGAAGATCCGCAAGTTCAACCTGCATGGCGTGATTGTTAGGTTCCTGGGCAAGTACCTGCTGAAGCAAATCTATGGCTGCTGGCCGATTACCGGCTTCGAGAAGCAATTGAATTTGTTCCTGGATTCGCTCGACAGGACTCTGGGTCAGTTGATCAAGCATCTCACGGAGGCTAGTTTCCTCCTGAGGACCTTCTAGATCCTGAACCATCTGGCCATGGAAGATAATCTTTACGGTCGGCAGGGTTCGAATGCCTAGCTGTTGGACAATCTGAGGGCTTTGCTGAACATTGACCCGGCCAAGGACAAACTTGCCCTGATACGCATCGACGAGCTTATTGAGGGTAAATGCCAGTTCGGCGCTCTGCTCGGCACCATCGGCATAGAATTCCAGCAGGACGGGTACCTGCTGGGAACGTTCTATCACTTCTTGAAAATTTTGGACGGTGACATCGACAACATTCGATGTGGCACTTGTTTGCTGATCAGATAAATTCATGGCGTAAAAGGGAAACCGAAATCTGGAAGACGCGTAGCCTACCGTTTTGCGCCCTGACTCTCAAATAGCCTGACCAATTAGTGGTGATAAACCCCTTTTAGGAGGCTATACGAAAAAGCTTTCCTTCTCGCTTCAATGCCGCTGCAACCACGGCTGGGGTTTGCCAGGGGCTTGATTTGCCGCGGTATAACACCTTGTTGCCTTTACTTAAGAGCCAGACATCTGCTGAACGAATATGGACGACTTTCATGTTGAATTCCTTCTCTTACGACCTGCTTAACGATGATTGGCTGTGGTCTAACACCCCACAACATACTGTAGGTTCATACAGTACTGTACGTTTAATCAGTGCGCAAGTATTAAAGTGAAGAAATTGTGCCTAGCGAAGGGATATCCAGTGAAAGCCTGCCTGTTGATTAGCCACATGGAGATCGCCCATCCAGCCGGTAAGCACGTCTTTAAGCGCATCCAGGGCGAGATCCGGATGATTGTTCTGTTCACTGACATGGGAAATAATGAGATGTCGCAAGCTTGAAAGCTCAATACCACCGAGCAGTTCTGCCGCTTGATGATTGTTCAAATGGCCGTGATCACCGCCCACACGTTTCTTCAGCGGATAAGGATAAGGGCCATTGGCAAGCATGTCTAAATCGTGATTACACTCAAGTAAGAGTGCCTGGCAAACAGCATACTGCTGGGTCACATGGGGCGTCACATGGCCAAGATCCGTCAGCACCCCGACCTTGATACCCCTGGACGAAACTAGATACTGGCAAGGCTCTCTGGCGTCATGTGGCACAGGTACCGGCTCAATACCCAGCGAACCAATTCGAAAAGGTTTGTGGCAGTTAATCGTTTTAAGGGTCGGTACCACACCCATTTTACTGTTGTTGTA
>CBDUKY010000406.1:0-3373 GCA_965367925.1 uncultured Pseudomonadales bacterium
CAGGCGGAGCAACTTGCTCCGCCTGCTTACTGGGCTGACAAATTACGATTATTCGTAACCTGCAATTTCGTATACGTCACTAGAAGAAATTGGATCAGTTAAGCCTACTTTTTAACTGCCGCTTCTCTTGCCTTTCTAACCTTTTCATTAGTTTGATTAAAAAGCATTTCCTGGCGGGCCTTTTGTTCTTCCTCGGTCAGTTCACGCTTGCCTAGATCAGCGCCAACCTTACGTCCCTTGTAAACCAGCGGTCGCGCTGCAATCAGATCCACCCAGCGTTTCAAATGTGGGTAGGTTTGCCACATCTCTTCATCAATCATTCGACCAATCAAGAATGCCCAGGGCCAGGTAATAATGTCCGCAATACTGTATTCGTCACCTGCTAGATATTCGTTCACAGATAACTGTGCATCCATCACACCGGACAAACGATCTACCTCTCCAACAAAGCGCTTTGTGCCGTATTCCAATTGCGCCGGGTCAGAGGCGATATTTTTGCCGTAGTTCTTAAAGTGATTCGCGTTACCCATCATCGGACCAAGATTCGCCATCTGCCAGTGCACCCATTGCAATACCTTATATTTGCCGACGGCATCGCCAGGTAAGAATTTGCCAGTCTTCTCCGCCAGGTATTCTAAAATGGCACCTGACTCAAAGATTGCCAGCGGCTCGCCGCCACCGATTGGATCGTGATCAACAATCGCAGGCATTCTGTTGTTAGGACTGAGCCGTAAAAATTCCGCTTTGAATTGATCACCACCCCCTATATCAACAGGTATCACCTTGTAGGGTAAACCACACTCCTCCAACATAATGGTGACCTTCCAGCCATTTGGTGTTGGCCAATAGTAAACGTCAATCATGGTGCCCCCTTCATTGTTAATTTCTAAACCAGGCTTTCCAATTCTTCCCAACGAGCAAGTAGCGTTTCAAGGTCGGCTTCTGCTGCCGCGAGTTTATTTCTTAGCGGTTGTTGGTCCTGCGCTGATTGTTGAAAAAAGCCTGGGTCCGCCATTTCCTCGTGAATCGCCTCGATGTTAGCTTCCAGTTTTTCAATCTTCTCTGGTAACCCTTGCAGTTCTTTCTCCAACTTACGCTGCTCCGACTTCTGCTTTTTCTGATTTTGAAAAGCAACAGCAGGTTTTGAAGCAGCTCGCTCTTTTTCTATGGTGAGTGCTTCAAAGCCACCAGTTTCTCGAAGCCAATCTGAGTAGCCACCAACAAATTCTTCGATATGGCCCTGACCTTTAAACACCAGCAAATTGGTCACAACATTATCCATAAAGCTACGGTCGTGAGAGACAATCAGGACTGTGCCATCGTAATCAGCCAGGCGTTCTTCCAATAGCTCAAGCGTTTCCACATCCAGATCGTTAGTTGGTTCGTCTAACACCAGCAGGTTCGCAGGCAGAGAGAATAGTCGTGCAAGTAGGAGCCTGTTTTGTTCACCACCGGACAAGGTTCTAATCGGCGCCCTGGCCTGGTCAGCATTGAACATAAAGTTGCTGAGATAACTCACCACATGTACTTCTTTGCCACCAATGCTGATGTAATCCCGGCCATCAGAAATATAATCGGAAACGGATTTTTCCGGCGGTAGCTGTTCCCTGGCTTGATCGAAGTAGGCAAGACTAAGTCGTGTACCTGTCTTCACTTCACCGGCATCCGGAGATTCTTCTTCTAATAGCAATTTTAGAAGCGTTGACTTACCAGCACCGTTTGGCCCGATTAAGCCGATGCGATCTTTACGCTGAATGACAAAATCAAAATCCCGGACCACGGTTTCTGCACCATACCGCTTGGTTAAACCGGTTACTTCCTTAACGATCTTGCCGGATTCACTGCTTGCGCCAATTTCAAGCTTAAGCGATTGATGTTCCCGACGTTGTGCTCTTTCCCGGCGCAGTGCCTCAAGATCCCTCACTCTGCCTTCATTACGGGTACGGCGCGCCTTGATACCCTGTCTGATCCAGACTTCCTCTTTGGCTAACTTCTGGTCAAAGAGTTTGTTCTGCTGTTGCTCTACTTCTCGCTCGTGATCTCGACGTTCAATAAAGGCAGCATAATCGCAGTCCCAGCGGGTGACATTGCCTCGATCAATTTCGATGACAGATTTTGCGACGGATTGCATCAGCTGGCGATCGTGACTGACGAAAATAATGCTGCCCTGAAAATCCAACATGACTTCTTCAAGCCATTGTATCGTCGGGATATCCAGATGGTTAGTCGGTTCGTCAAGAATCCACACATCCGGATCAAGGACCAGAGATTTAGCGATGGACACTCGCTTGCGCCATCCACCAGACAAGGTTTGTAAGGATTTATCCGGTTCAAGGCCAAGCTTGTCGAGGACTGTGTCGATGCGATGCTTGATACTCCAACCATCCCTGGCCTCAATGGCATGTTGCAGTCTATCCAGGCGTTCCATCGCCCCGTCAGTATCGAGGTTATGCAACAACTGCTCGTATTCATCTAGCAATTCGCCAATATCCTCGAAGGCCATGGCTACCGCCTTAAACACGGTCAGGTCTCTCTGGCGGGGCAACGTTTGTTCTAGATTGGCAAAGACCAGGCCATTCTGACGCCAGACCTGACCGGAATCTGGTGTTTGTTCACCCAGAATAACTTTTAGCAGGGTAGATTTACCACTACCATTTCGACCACTTAAACAGACCCGATCACCCTTTTCGAAGGTGAGATTAGCCCGGTCTAAAATAACGTCAGTACCGAAGCTTAATCCGACATCGGTGAGGGTGAGAATTGGCATAATTAGTGTTTTTCGTTAAAGGCGGCTTGTTGTTCGGCTGTGGCTTCGGTTTGATATTTTTCCTTCCATTCAGCGTAAGGCATGCCATAGATTAGGGCCCTTGCCTCTTCATAATCCATGTCAATTCCTTTATCCTCTGCCGCCGCTTTGTACCACTTACTTAGACAATTTCGGCAAAATCCCGCCAGGTTCATCAGGTCGATGTTTTGAACTTGTTTATTCTCATCCAGGTGGGCAACCAGGCGCCGAAATGCAGCGGCTTGTAGTTCGATAGTAGTTTGTTCGTCCATCTTGATTCCTCTATTGACGTTTTACTTGGGCAACACGTTTTCAAAAGCAGATTTTACGCTAAGGCACTAGTGGGTCATACCCAGGGTTTCGATTTATGACTGATTTCAAAATTGGCCAGAAGTGGATCAGCAATGCTGAACCGGAATTGGCAATGGGGCGCATCATACGGCTCGAAGATCGAATGGTCTCGGTGTTTTTTGATATTGCCAGGGAAGAACGCACCTATGCACGAAACAATGCGCCATTAAGCCGGGTGAAATTTGGTCGTGGAGACAAGGTTGCTACCCAGGACGGCATTGTCATCAATATAGAATC
>CBDUKY010000407.1:0-3361 GCA_965367925.1 uncultured Pseudomonadales bacterium
GGCGATCTTGTTCCCCAGGCACTAAAGGCGGTTCGCAAAGGCGGACGGGTGGTCTGTGCTGGTATCCACATGAGCGATATTCCCAGTTTTCCCTATGAAATCCTCTGGCAAGAACGACAGTTGGTATCGGTTGCCAACCTCACCAGGCAAGATGGGATTGATTTTCAAAAGGAAATTGCCCGGATAGATCTGCGTATTAAAACCACGGTGTACGCTATGCAAGACGCAAACATTGCGCTCGATGATCTCCGTGCTGGTCGATTTGAAGGTGCCGCAGTATTGGTGCCCTGAGGATAATGGGCGTAGAAAACGGTAGCGGGCGTTACAAAACATCTGCTAATAGTCAGGTAGATTCAATCTTAGCTATTAAGTTTCTAACCAGATCTTTAGCATCAAATCCCGGTCTAAATCGCCCTCGAAGCATACCCTGGGGACCAATGATCGAGAATGTGACCGAGTGTGCGACCCTGTAGTTGTTGTCATTATTCGAGACCTTAAACTCGATGCCCAGGCTGTCTGCAAGCTGATGCAACTGCCCGGTCGTACCTGTTACACCGAGAATCGATGCTTGAAACTGCCGTGCATATTGGCTGACTTCGGTGGCTGAATCACGATCAGGGTCTACAGATACAAAAATATATTTCACTTCTTTATGAATTGAATTTTTGGAGATGCTCTCTGCAACTGTTGCTAGCTGTGACAGGCTTGTTGGGCAAATGTCTGGACAATGAAGAAAGCCGAACATCACGATGGTCCAGTGCCCCGTAAATGATTGGTTATTAAATGGACCCTGATCAGATTCGAGATTGAAGGTGAGTAAACTTCCCGGTGTTGCGAGCCACTCAATTGATTGTGGGTCAAATCCTTCCTGCCTCCTGGGTTCAGGTGCAAGGTAGGCCAGTACTATCCCCAGTGCGGTACCGAGGCATAGAAAGGCCAGGAGGCGAAGCCGTTTATTCACTTACCCTGACTCGATAGCTGTTATACACCAGCGCAGATCCTAACAATGCAGGTACAGTGACACCGACAAAATCTTCGATCAAAGATGCTGGTCCGCAAATGCCAACCATTACTTCCCAGATGTGGAAGATAGCGTGCAGGGTTAGCCATGCGGTGGGGATTATCCAGAGCAGTAGTTGGTGCCTGGTGTAAACAGCGCCATAGATAAAGGCCGCTCCTATCAGCAGGTAGATAAAACCAATGTCTCGTACGAAGTGCTGGTTGAACGGACCCCGATCCGGTACGCCAGGTACCAGCCAGTACCAGGATTCTGGTGCAACAGCCATAAAGATGCCATTAGCTAGCATGATGACCCCGAGCAACAGGGCGACAGGTATGGTGAATTTGTTAAGCACTATTTCCCTCCACGGCTAAAGCGGAGTCCCGAGCGGATTCCGGAGCGGATTCCCGATTGGGTGTCAGTGATGCTTGATCGATCTGGATGCGACTACAGGCCTTGCCATACCCCAGTGTATATTTCAGCGCGGGATAGACCCTGCAGGAACTAATGGCAAAGGCGATTGCAACTAACCCTTCATTGCCCCATTTAGCGAGTATTTTTTCCCGCAGGTCATCAGCTTCAGGACGATGTGCCATGACGAACTCAGTAAACTCGGTTACCAGGGCAACTTCCTCGGATAGGTTATCTAGATCCTTATCGACGATCGCACGGATAACATCCGGGCTCACTTTCGCTTCAAGGGCCATATCCACATTCAACTGGGTGCAGGGTCCACAATCATCCCAGATGATTGCACGCAGCTTCGCTGCGAATAACACTTCGGGAGGTAAATTGCCCTTGTGAGATGACATGGTCTGGAAGCCAAGGAATTTTAAAAAGGCGCCCAGATCTGTATTAAGAATTTCCTGCATGTAGGAAACGTCGTAATCGTAGCGATTTTGCATCGCGAGTAACATTTTGTTCAGTTGATATCGAATCATCTTGTTTTCCCTGGTTTATTGACTTGCCTATAGGACGAGTCAGGTCAGCGAAACGTGACAGGATCTGGGAAAAATATGCGAGAAATGACGCTGCCGGTTTTTTGGATTAATCCAAACGCTTACTAAATCTCAGTGTGGCGATGATCATGCCGACGACGAAGAAGACACCGAGGGGCCAGATATCATCCAGCAGATGAGCTAGTTCAGCTTCCTTCAAGACGATGCCGCGGACGATTCTTAGAAAATGCGTCAAGGGGAAAACTTCCGCGAACCATTGCACAGGTTTTGGCATACCATCAAAGGGAAACATAAACCCGGAGAGCAGCAGCTGGGGTAAAAAGGTCATAAAGGTTAGCTGGAAAGCTTGAAACTGGGTTTGTGCGGCGGTTGAAATTATTAGCCCCAGAGTCAGCACACTCAGCACGAAAATACCTGAAGCAATATAAAAATCCCAAAGGGAACCACGGATGGGCACATTAAATATCCACATGCCGAGACCTAGAATGACGGTTACCTGGATGTAGCCAATCAAAACATAAGGCGTGATTTTACCGACCATTAGTTCGATAGATTGAACAGGTGTATTGATCAGCAATTCCATATTGCCTTGTTCTCGCTCTCGGACAATGGCAACGGAGGTAAACAACACCATGGTCAAGGTTAGAATGACGCCGCATAGACCTGGCACAATAAATACAGCAGATCGCCGTTCCGGATTGTACAGGGCGCGTACTTCAAAGGTGTTCTTTTCCACTGTCTGGTTAATGGGGCGCACAGGCAATGAAGCGAGTCCCCGTGCAGCGCTCAGAATAATCGGGTCACTGTCATCTATCATGAGTTGTGCGAGCGGTCTTTCCCCTTTCGCAAGTCGTCTCTCAAAGTCAGGGGGTATATAGATACCAATAACAATCTTCCCCTGGGTCATCAAGCGCTGAATATCCCATGGGCTGGTTGCAGGTATGATCTCATCAATCACCTGGGTCGCCCGAGCCTTATCAATGAGTGCTCTTGATGCGCTTGTGTTTGCTTCATCGACCACAGCAGCTGGCAGGCCTCGTACATCATTGTTAATAGCGTAGCCAAATAGAAGCGTGAGAACGACAGGAATGCCCAATACCATCCCACCGGTGAGGTGATCGCGTTTCAGGTGACTGAATTCCTTCACGCATATTGCCCAGACTCGTTGAATTGAGAATGACATCATGGGCTAGTCGTTTCCCCGGGTGGACATAACAAATACATCTTCGAGATTAGGTCGAACAATGCGTAGCGTTGAGGTAAGTTGTTTTTCCGCCAGGGCTGCACTTAAAAATTCAACTGGCGAGTTGCGATTAGGATCTACCAGTGCATGTAATCGAGCGCCAATTTGCGCGACATCAATTACCTCATCGAGTGTGAGGAGGGTGTTGCGCACGCGTCT
>CBDUKY010000408.1:0-3360 GCA_965367925.1 uncultured Pseudomonadales bacterium
GTAGACATGAAGAGTCTTTTGGTCAGACCCTGTCTGTCTGGGGCGTGCCACAAGGTCCTTATCTCGTCTTACCACTGCTTGGTCCGAGTACAGTGACGGACACGGTTGCAAGACCTGTTGGCACCGTACTTGATCCTCTGCGCTATCTATATCCCGTCGATCATCGTAACCGAACCTATACCGTTCGACTGGTCGATGACCGGGCTGGATTGCTGTCCGCTGAAAAATCGATCTTTGGTGACCGCTATATTTTTATCCGAGATGCATACCTGCAAAGACGTAATTATCTGGTTCATGATGGGAAGGTCGAAGACGAGTTTGACGAATTCTAGCTTTGTGCCGTAAATGGTTGTAAACGCTAAATTTTGGGAGTAAAGTCGATCGTCATCATAGTTGCCGACCTAACGAGCAATGTCGAATGTCTGTCGGAAGAGGTAACTTGTTGGCATTTACAGATGCTGCAATTACCACCAAAAGTGTTATTGCGTCACTTGAAGATAACGGTTTTGTCGTTGAAACCACATCCCGTCAGGAATGCCTCCTCCCTGCAATAAAAGCATTCGATCCTGAGCTTATTCTCGTGCCTGTTTTTCTCGAAGGTTACGACACTCAACAGCTACTCGATAATATCGTCAGTGAACAATCTCATCCCCCTGTGCTACTGCTCGGCAACGCCGATCAGGTAAGCCTTGTCGGTCCGATGATGCAAGCTGGTGCTGAGGAGTATTTCCTTGGCACGACGGAAGAAACAGATCTGCTATTCCACCTGATCGATAAAACCATTCAGACCCATCGGACCATGATAGCTCTCGAAGAAAGGGAGGCTAATCTTAAAAGCGAACTAGAGATCGTTATTAGTGATCAAAGTGCTGGTTTTGACGTACAACAGAAACTACTCCCTGATTCGCCGCTGACGATCGGCAAGCTGACATTTTCTTATTTACTCAAACCAAGTCAGGGAATGAGTGGGGATTCTGTTAATTGCATTCAATTGCCCGATGGCCGGGTGCTGTTTTACCTGGCCGATGTGTCGGGCCACGGCGCGCCAGGCGGGCTGGTGACAACGGCGCTGACCCTGATGTCACACCGACTTGTCTCCGGTGAAATGGATCTATCTGGCAAGTCTAGTGGTGAGATTCTAGGTTGGTTCAATCAGGAATTATTGCTGCTTCATCTGGACCAACATATCACCATGTTTCTGGGGCTGATCGACGAAGCGCAAAACCAACTCGAATATAGTAGTGCGGCACACTTTCCTGCCACCATCTTGAAACAGTCCGGAGAGACAAAATATCTCGAATTAGGCGGGCTACCTTTAGGTGTTTGTGAAACGGAATACGAGTCCTGGAGGCTAAAACTTGCGTCAGAATTTGAAATCGTCTCCTTTTCCGACGGGGTGCTCGAAATATTGCCGCAAGAGGCGCTAAAAGATAGAGAAAGTCATCTGCTTTCACTGGTAGAATCCGCACCTTGCGATATCGATGTCCTGGCGAAAGGTCTTGATCTCGATAGCAAAGGTGGAATTTTAGATGACATTGCAGTTTTGACGTTTACGAGAATGAGTTGATCAGCATGAGTAAGATCCTGTTTGCCGAGCAAAATGGTGTTCATGTGTTGAAATTTGTTGGTGATGTGCGTGTTGCACTCGGTCCAACGATTCATGGGTTTTTAGATCGGATAGGTCAGTCCAAAAATCAGAAATCCATTGTCATTGATCTAAACGAAACCACCAATATTGATAGTACCTCCCTCGGCCTCCTCGCAAAAATCGCACTCAAATCCAGCCAGTATCTTGGCGCTAAACCAACCCTTGTGACACCTAATGAAGATATCACCCGGGTCATTCTTTCCATGGGTTTTGAACAGATCTTTGTCATTATCGATAAAGAGATGAACACCTGTGACGAGGCGCTAGAATTGCCAACTAGCGTGGTTTCAGAAGCGGCGTTAAGAGAGCAGGTGCTTGAGGCGCATAAAACCTTGATGAGTCTGAATGAATGTAACGAGGCGTGTTTCTGTACCCTTGTTGAGGCACTAGAAGCAGAGAAACTGAATGATGAGGCGCCTGCCAGAGCCGCGCGCGGATAACTATTCTAACCTGGCTTTAATCCGTAATTTTGTCTTCGTGAACTCTGAAGGCGGCAGGTTGATCAGGCCAGCCACTTTCCTGATAAATTGTTCCTCATATTTATCTAGCCGACCGTCCGCGTAGGCAACCTTCCAGAGATTCTCAAGCAATTCTATTTTGGCATCATTGTCATAGTGTTCGTTGATCAGTGAGGTGAACTGGTAAAGGTCATTTGCCTCGGCTGTCGCGTTTTCAGCCAGTGTCAGTAGGTCGTCTACTTCCTCACTATTCATGTCGAAGGTATCGCGAACCATGGCAATGATGAGTTGCCGCTCGATGTCATCTTCTTCGAAATCTGATTTCGCCAGTTCGATTAGCAGCGCCGCGGTCGCGTATTCGATGCCTGAGTGGTTATTGTCTTCGGCACTGATGCCCGGCATGAGCTTTTCTTCAAAAAATTTCTTTAGGTCTTTAATCATCTTACCTCCCGTTCTATAGCACGCTCTGTTGCCCGGCGTGGTTTACAAGTGCCTGTGTGCTTGCTTCTGTGGATGTTTGATCTAGTACACCAGACAGTTTAATCGCTTCAGTAATGATGTCCACGGAGACATCGTCAGCGAACATATTGCTACTCAGGTGACGACGAAAATGCCGGGCGCCCGCACAGCCGGTAAAGAGGCCCAGAAGATGCTTTAAATAATGTTTTGGGTGATCCGGCTGGGTCCTGCCATAGGCGACAAATGCCGCCACGACGTCCGCTCTGGAAGGGGATTGATAACCAAATATTTCAGCTTCTAATTCTGCTAGCAAATAGGGATTCTTGTAGGGCGCTCGACCCATCATGACTCCCGGAAAGGTCTTTAGCTGCTCAGATGCTTCAGATGTGGTTGAGATGCTGCCATTTAAGATAAACAACAAATGTGGGTAGGCTGCCTGAATGCGCTCGACGAAATCGTATTTAAGCGGTGGGATTTCACGATTCTCCTTTGGAGATAACCCGCTTAGAATTGCTTTACGAGCATGTACATAAAAAATCTCACAGCCCTGTTCGCTAACGGTTTTAACAAACTGCTCAAAAAACTCAAAGCTGTCGTCATCATCGATACCAATACGGCACTTAACGGTAACAGGAATATTACAGGCTGCTTGCATTGCGGCGACACACTCGCCGACAAGTTCGGCCTGTGCCATGAGACATGCACCGATTCCACCCTGTTGAACCCGGTCGCTTGGACAACCGACATTGAGGTTAACTTCCTGATAGCCGAATGCCTCTGCCAGGGTTGCGCAGC
>CBDUKY010000409.1:0-3359 GCA_965367925.1 uncultured Pseudomonadales bacterium
TAATGCGATGGTATAGGTCGGCACGGAATCGTCCCTCGGCAACCTCTTGCTTTAAGTCGCGGTTGGTTGCTGCAATCAAACGTATATCGACCATATGATGTTCATCGCTACCGACTCGTTGGATGTTGCCGTCCTGCAATGCACGCAAGAGCTTTGCTTGTATGGGCAGAGGTAGTTCTCCAATTTCATCGAGGAAGAGGGTCCCTGAATCTGCTAGTTCGAATTTCCCTATACGGTTATCTATGGCGCCAGAAAAGGCGCCTTTTGTATGTCCGAATAATTCACTCTCTGCGATTGTTTCTGGTAGGGCAGCGCAATTTACATAGATCATTGGTTCAGAAGCACGGGACGAATGTCTGTGAATATATTGGGCAATAAGCTCTTTACCAACGCCGGTTTCGCCCAGGATTAATACTGTGAGTTCTGAAGCAGCGACTACCCTGGCTTCATGTTTGAGTTGAGTCATTGCTTTGCTGTTACCAATTATTTCTTGCACTTCTCCCTGAGGTGCAAACGTTAGTTGGATATCCTGCCGACGCTTGAGTTGTGTTTCAAGCTGACGAATCCAATCTGCCGCGCGAACGGTTGCGGCAGCAACGCCAAGAAAAGCTTCTAGAACGGGCATATCAATGGCGTCGAAAGTTTCAGGCTTAAGGGCGTCTAGCGTAAGGACTCCCCAGGGTTTGTCTTCAACATATAGCGCAGCCCCAAGACAATCGTGAACATAGAGCTGCTTGTCGACACTATCTACAAGGCCGTCATAGGGATCAGGCAAATCTGAATCTGCCGCGAACCTCACTGGATGGCGACAAGCCAGAATCTGGGCAAGGCGAGGATTATCCTGAATAACAAAGCGCCGGCCGAGGGTATCGGAACTCAGGCCCTGTACTGCCCGGGGGATAAGCAGGCCGTTGTCACATTCTAACAAGGCTATAGCGTCGCACGGAAAGTTGCGCCGAAACACTTCAAGTAGTCGCTCGAAGCGCATCTCTCTGGGCATGGACTGGGTGAGATCGCTAACCAGATCTGAAAGATTAAGCAGTGCGTTGTTTGTTGTCATGGAAACTCATAGTTGTCATAAAGACAGCATTGGTGTGCGGTATAAAAGACAGCATAAGGCAGTAAGTCATTGAATTACAAGCCCCAGGTACTTGGCATGGAAATTGGAGATATACCCACCTGATTACCATGAACGAAGTAAGGGAAAACGCAATGAAGATGAATTTAGGCAAGCTAATCGTCGCCTTGTTATGGGCAGGCTTTGGGCTTTCGGCAGCGGCCGAAACCGTCAAGGTGGATATCACCGTCATAGAAAAGGACCTGGTGATTGATAATAACGGTACAACCCATCCGATGTGGACCTATAACGGTGAAGTGCCAGGGCCACTGGTCCGGGTCAAGCAAGGGGATCTTGTCGAGTTCAAATTAGTTAACGACAAGAACAACAAGCAAAGCCATTCAATTGATTTTCATGCGGCTCGCTTAGATGTGCTGGATGAATTTGAAGCCATCAAACCTGGGGCGACAAAAGCATTTACCTTCTCTGCTGATTACCCAGGGGTATTCATTTATCACTGTGGTTCAGATTCCATGGCCGAGCATATCTCGCGGGGAATGTATGGCGTGGTTATCGTTGATCCAAAAGAGGGCTATAGCAAAAATTTCCCTAAGCCGGATCGTGAATATGTGCTAGTGCAGGGTGATCTGTTCGAAGCAGGTACCTCTGCTGACGATATCAAAAATGGTCATCACTGGAAGGCTGCCATGATCAACGGCAAGATTTTTCACTACGACCCTGTTCATGATCCCAATGCAAGTCAGTTTCTAGAGTCAAAGCCAGGTGAACGAGTCCGAATCTTTTTTGTCAACGCCATGTTGAATGAAGCGGCAGCCTTCCATCCTATTGCTGGTATATGGGAGCAGGTCTGGGATAACGGGAATCCAAAAAATGTTTCCTGGGGGCTGCAGACTGTTGATGTTGCGCCAGCTCACGGCATGGTCTTTGACATTATTAGTCCAGAAGGCCGTGCCTCCAATAACGCAATTGTTGATCACCGAATGAAGCACGCATTAAACGGTGCTATCTCGGTCTTGATGAATAATGATGATGCCGACCCCACTAAGGGGCGTGGTGACAACATATTGCTACGGTAGGGGGTGACTATGTGTAGTTTGATTACTCGCGGTTTGTGCTGCTTGTCTTTAACCCTGGTCTCAATCGCTTCGTTTGCAGACGGCGAAGCACTGGTCAGCAGTGAATGCGCCGGTTGTCACGCTATTGTACAACCGACTGAAGCTGCTGAAACAAGGCAAGCAGCACCACCTCTTTATTATGCGGGGAACAAGTTTCGCCGAGAATGGCTAGTTCAATGGTTGCAAGCACCAGTGAGAATTAGACCAGCAGGTTATAACCCGAGGGAACATGCGGTCAGTGGCCCTGATGGAGATGTGGTAGATGAGGCAACGCTTGCTGATCATGTTGCCCTGGATGAAACCCAGGCGGTTGAGGTTGCCGATTATCTGATGGGGCTTCAACCCTTTACTGATCGGTTGGCAGCACAAAGCTATACCCCTGGCAATATTTCGTGGCGAATGGGTCAGCTTAATTTCGGCAAGTTTAACGGTTGTGATTCCTGTCATAAGGATGCGCCAGACTATGGTGGGCTTTCTGGTCCCGAGCTCTATACCGCGTGGGATCGAATGCAACCTGCTTTTATTGCTTCTTTTATTAAAGATCCGACCCTCTGGCAGCCAGATACCATCATGCCTGACACAGACCTGAATGATGGTGTTGTCAAAAGGCTCGCGAACTATCTCAAGGTAGCGTCAGAGGAGGATGCAGAATGAAGCGACTAATGATGACTGTTATTTGCCTATTTTTATTTTCCGTTTCCGCCAAAGGAGATCTTGAGCATGGTCAGCATCTTTATGAGACCTATTGCACCCAGTGTCATGGCGTTAATGGTGATGGTAAGGGTATCAATGTCAAAGATATGGCAGTTCAGCCACGTGACCACACTGATCGGTCGGAGATGAGTGCAAGAACTGATGCCGATCTAACCAAAGCGATTAAAGGTGGTGGGAAAGCAGTGAACAAGTCTGTGCTTATGCCTGCCTGGCAGGGCAATTTTGACGACCAACAGGTAAGTGATCTGGTGCTCTATCTGCGCCATTTGTGCTGCGAAGAATAGGGAGTAGACCATGGTTAAGCATATTTTTATTGCAGCATTGCTTGTTGGTTTTAGCCAGCTTGCGACGGCAGAACTTCGAAAATTTGAAATGACTATCGAAGAAGTAGAACTAGAAGTTGCCCCAGGGTTTAAAACAAAAGTATGGGGGTTTAATGGCCAGGTCCCTGG
>CBDUKY010000410.1:0-3358 GCA_965367925.1 uncultured Pseudomonadales bacterium
ACACTGGGCACAGGTACCGCCACCACCACAGGCAGATGATAAGAAAATACCCGCATCAGCAAGGGTGGATAACAATTTACCACCAGCCGCTGTCTTGATGGACTTTTCAGGGTCACCATTGATTTCAATAGTAACTTCACCTGTGCTTACTAGTTGTTTTCTAGCGAACAATATGACGAAAACCAACATCATAATGATGATGGTAAACATCGAAACACCTAGAATAATTTCTGTATTCATGACACCTGTCGCTTATAAAGAGATTCCGCCAAAAGACATAAAGCCCAATGACATCAATCCAACGGTGATAAATGTAATACCAAGCCCACGCAGGCCTACTGGTACATCACTGTATTTTAGTTTTTCCCGAATACCAGCAAGCAATATAATCGCAATTGCCCAGCCCACACCTGAACCCACGCCGTACACCATACTCTCGGCAAAATCGTAATCCCGGTTCACCATAAATAGTGAGCCACCAAGGATTGCACAATTCACCGTAATGAGCGGCAGAAACACACCAAGTGCGTTGTATAACGCAGGGACATACTTATCGAGAAACATCTCTAGAATTTGCACAATTGCTGCAATTACACCGATATAACTCAAGAACCCTAGAAAGCTTAAATCAACTTCTGGTAATCCAGCCCAGGCGAGCGCGCCATCGGCCAATAGGAAGTTATAGATAAGATTATTGACCGGGACGGTGATGGTTTGTACAACCACAACCGCGATACCGAGGCCGATCGCTGTTTCAATCTTCTTCGAGATCGCAATAAATGTGCACATGCCGAGGAAGAACACCAAAGCCATGTTTTCAATGAAAACGGCTTTAACAAATAGACTTAAATAATATTCCATAGTATCCCCACGCTATGCCGTTTGGGAGTAGGCCGTGTGGCCACCGATTTCATATTCTGGTGCTTCCACCTGATCAGTTTTCCAGGATCGAAGTCCCCAGATCAGCAGACCAATGATGAAAAATGCACTGGGTGGCAACAACATGATGCCCATTGGTGTGTACCAGCCACCATTTGTGACGAGGGGTAAAACCTCCATCCCAAACAGACTGCCAGAACCAAAGAATTCGCGAATCGTCGCCACTAGCATCAATACCACACTGTAGCCAAGCCCATTACCAATACCGTCGATAAAACTAATGCCTGGTGGATTTTGCATCGCAAAGGCTTCAGCGCGCCCCATTACAATACAGTTAGTGATAATCAATCCGACAAATACTGTCAGCTGCTTACTGACCTCATAGGCCACGGCACCCAGAATCTGATCGACCACAATGACGAGAGACGCAATAACCGTCATCTGAACAATAATCCGAATACTGCTCGGGATCTGATTACGAATCATCGAGATAAAAAGGTTTGAGAAAGCAGTCACCATAGTCAGTGCAATACACATAACCAGCGCCACGCTCATTTTCGTGGTTACAGCCAGGGCTGAACAAATCCCTAGAATTTGTAGTCCGATAGGGTTATTGGTAAATATCGGGCCAAGCAATACATCTTTCACGTTAGACATTCTCTAATACCTCTTGCGCTAACCTTGATAATTTTTCAGGACCGGACCAAAACCGCTTTCACCCATCCAAAAGGCAATAAGGTTTTGTACACCACGGCTCGTCAGTGAAGCCCCTGAAAGCCCATCAATTTGATGGCTCGCATTTGCGCTTGTTGGGTCAACACTACCTTTTATGACCTGCAAAGCGACATTTCCATTCGCATCATAAATTTCTTTGCCGTTCCAACTCGCTTTCCATTCCACGTTGTCAACTTCTCCGCCTAGCCCGGCTGTTTCCTGATGCTCATAGAAGGTAATACCAGCAACTGTCTTCAAATCACCATCAAGCGCAAGAAAACCATAGAGGGTGGACCAGAGGCCGTATCCATGAATAGGCAATACGATACGATCTAATTGACCATCGTGTTTCAACAGGTAGGCCACGCTATAACGGGCCCGACGGCTTATCGAGGCAATATCCTCGGTTGTACTCAGGCTTTCAGATAGTGATGGATCTTTCGAGGCTTTTCGCTGGTCGTAGGTAGCAGGATCGATACCCAGGGCCTCCGCTTCACTCGCAGTCAACAGCTTGCCTTGCTCTAAGTCCACGAGGCGAATTTCAAACTGCTCAAACATGCCGTCAATTTCACTGTCCGCTGACACACCCTTTTCGAACAAACCGGCAGCGATCAATATGTTCTTTGCCCTGTCGAGCTCCTTATTCGCCTCTCGGGTTGGCTTCAAAGAAACCGCCGTGCCGGATACAACAACAGCTGCAACGAGACACACTGACAAAGCAATGATCAGGATATTTTTCATGGAGTCTTTGTTTTTAGCCACGAGCAAGTCTCCTGTTTACATTCGCCCTGACCACAGCCCAATCGATAAAGGGCGCAAACAGGTTACCAAACAATATGGCGAGCATGATGCCTTCTGGAAACGCCGGGTTAACCACCCGAATAAGTACGGTCATCACACCGATGAGTGCACCAAACACCCACTTACCTGTATTCGTCATGGAGGCAGATACAGGGTCTGTTGCCATGTACATTGTGCCGAAGGCAAACCCACCTAAGACCATATGCCAATAAAATGGCATGTCGAACATGGGATTGGTTTCTGAACCAATAACATTGAAAAGCAATGTCATACCTATTAGACCAAAGCAGACACCCAGTACAATTCGCCAGGATGCGATCTTCGTAAATAGTAGTATTGCCCCACCAATCATGATCGCAAGCGTTGAGGTTTCACCGACGGAGCCTTGAATGTTGCCAATAAAGGCATCAAACCAGGTAACGCTGGCATAGACAGCATCCATACCCTCGACCGCTGCAACACTCAACATGGTCGCGCCACTAAACCCATCGACTGCTGTCCAAACTGCATCGCCGGAGATCTGTGCAGGATAGGCAAAATATAGAAATGCACGACCAGTTAGCGCTGGGTTAAGGAAGTTTTTACCAACCCCGCCAAAGATCTCTTTACCAATGACAACACCAAAGCTAATACCCAGTGCAACCTGCCACAGTGGAATTGTCGCTGGCAGCGTCAGCGAAAACAAAATACTCGTGACGAAGAAACCTTCCGTGATTTCATGGCCTCGCCTTACAGCGAAGAGCACTTCCCAGAAGGCCCCAACAGCGAAGGTCACCATATATATAGGTACGTAGAATACCGCGCCGTAAATAAAGCAATGCCACCAGTTGGTCGCGTCATAGCCTGCGAGTAGTTCGACAATCCAGCCACGCCATCCAGCCAGAGACTCAATGCCCATCTGATCCATGGCACCAAGAGCATTTGCGCCGACGAAATACATGCCTGCTAACATGGGGAAGAAGGC
>CBDUKY010000411.1:0-3349 GCA_965367925.1 uncultured Pseudomonadales bacterium
CGCACTCTACTGGCCCGCTGATGGCGAGCTAGACCTGACAGACATTTGTTATCTCAATAAGGACTGGTATCTACCCATTGTTAGCGAGGCGGTAAGACCTTTTGAACCCACTAGATTGCTATTCCAAAAGTTTGAGGGCGCCGAGCAAATGATACTCAACAAGTTTGGCATCCCCGAGCCTGGCTATAACCCGGCAAGGCTCATCTCCATTTTAAATCTGGATATTATCTTGTTGCCCCTGGTTGGCTTTGACAAACAGGGAAACCGTCTCGGTATGGGGGGAGGCTATTACGATCGCAGTCTTGCGCGAATCGGGCAAAATACGAGCTGGCGTAAACCGCTGTTAGTAGGCGTTGCCCACAGCATTCAGGAGAGAGAAGCGCTAGAACGGGAAAATTGGGACATACCACTGGATGCGATCGTCACAGAACGCGGTATCACCAGTGTCAGTGGCAGGTTTTAAAGGCCGAGTGCCTGGCCAACAGCGTTTACGGCAACACCAAGACCCAGTAAGACAAAGATCAACAACATCAGATCAGGTTTCTTATTCATTTTTGTTCTACTGACAACCAACTGCTCAAAATGGACGAACAAGATATAACCAACAAGAATGATAATCAATAGGTGTGAGTGTTTTTTGCCCGATTTTTGTGCATTCCATCACATAAATTAGCCTGAACAGGGTTAGTGAGTATTTACTTGGCAAGTCCAACAGGGACGATCAGCAATATTTAAAAATAAGGAGGGCCAATTTATGGCAATCAGGGACATTATTAGGATGGGTCACCCAACCCTACGGCAAGAGGCACCCATTTACCCACCAGAGAAGATTGGCTCCGATGAATTCGTCGCCCTGGTGGACGATTTACGAGATACGCTGCGTGGTACCGGTGCAGGTATTGGTCTCGCGGCACCTCAAATTAACGTATCGACCCAGGTTGTCGTGCTGGAGATTAATGATCCCATCACCCGTTATGGTGAGGTTCAGACCATCCCATTTTCGGTTTACGTCAATCCGGTTATCTCTGTGTTAGATGATTCGAGTGCCGGCTACTGGGAAGGCTGTTTGTCCGTGCCCGACATGATGGGTTTTGTTGAGCGCCCCCAGCATATTCAAGTCGATTACCTTGACGAACTTGGCGAGGCAAGATCAATTCGAGTTCAAGGTTTTCTGGCGACCGTGTTCCAACATGAATTTGACCATCTTCATGGCACCCTTTATGTCGATAAGATAAAAGACATGAGCCTATTTAGCTATCAGACGGAATATCAGCTGTACCATAACGCAACATCGTAAATATGTTAGCGAGAAAGCAAAAACATTTGATAAGCAGGATTTTCCGTTTCTTCCCAGTAACGATAACCAATCGCGTGAAGTTCATGCTTGAATTTGCTCAATGCACCACGGGGAATATCAATGCCAACCAGAACCCGGCCATAGGCTGATCCGTGATTTCGATAATGAAACATGGTGATATTGAAATCACTACCGAGCACAGCTAAAAATCTGGCCAATGCCCCTGGGCGCTCGGGAAACTCAAATCGAAACAAACGCTCGTTTGTAAGACCGCTAGCCCGTCCACCGACCATATGTCGAACATGCAGTGCGGCGGTTTCGTTGCCTGACAGATCTACTATGTCGTATTGCTGTTTGAGCCGGTCAAGTAGCTCGGTACGATCAGCAGTGCCAGCAGCGATTTGAATACCTACCAGCACCTGGGCAGATGATCTGGTTGCGAAGCGATAGTTGAATTCAGTCACATTGCGCTTGCCGATGGATTTACAGAAAGCTCTAAAGCTACCCTTTTCCTCGGGGATTGTGACCCCTAACAACATTTCACGCTGCTCACCAATTTCTGTTCGCTCGGACACATGTCTTAAGCGATCAAAATTCATATTGGCACCACTGACAATCGCTACACAATGTTGGTTCTTCTTTTTATGCGTCTCCAGATAGCGCTTCATACCAGCGACCGCTAGCGCGCCCG
The DNA here is from genome assembly GCA_965367925.1 of uncultured Pseudomonadales bacterium. Lineage (GTDB taxonomy): Bacteria > Pseudomonadota > Gammaproteobacteria > Pseudomonadales > Azotimanducaceae > JAHRVQ01. Next base: position 1,989 of record CBDUKY010000411.1, read on the forward strand.
AAGGCTCAGCTATAGTCCGGTTATCTTCAAAAATATCCTTGATCGCAGCACAGATTTCATCGGTCGATACCCGGATGACCTGATCAACACAAGCCCTGGCCAGCTTAAAAGGTTCTTTCCCGACCTGGCGCACCGCCGTACCATCGGCAAACTGATCAAGGGTTTCGAGCGGTAACTTCACTCTTCGACCTGCTTCAAGGGCAGCCCACATACCAGCTGATCCTTCCGCCTCAACCCCGATAACCCGGGTTTTTGGTTGAAGATATTTTATAAAGGTACCCACGCCAGCAATTAGTCCACCACCGCCCACTGGTACGAAAACCGCATCCAGCGCATCCGGATGTTGCCGAAGAATCTCAATACCAATGGTGCCCTGTCCTGCTATCACATCAGGGTCATCAAATGGATGGACATAGCTCATGCCTTCCTGGCTAGCAAGTTTCTTTGCATGATCTGCCGCTTCATCATAGCTATCACCAATTAGGACAATCTTCGCGCCGAGACGCTTTACTGCATCAATCTTGATTGATGGGGTGTTGTTTCCCATGACGATGGTGGCAGTTACCCCAAGCTTCTGGGCAGCAAGAGCAACGCCCTGGGCATGGTTTCCGGCTGAGGCGGTAATAACCCCCCTGGCCTTTTGGGTATCAGAGAGATGTTTAATTTTGTTGTAGGCACCACGCAGTTTGAAACTAAACACGGCCTGTAAGTCTTCCCGCTTTAGGTAGATCTCGTGCCCAAGCCGGTGCGATAAATTGCTTGCTCGCAGAAGCGGCGTTTCGACCGCCACATCATAGACATCAGCCTCAAGGATTTTACGTATGTATTTTTCAGTCATGATCGATCACAAGGTATCGGAAAAAGGTTCTAGCAACAAAAAACATCACCATAAATTCTCAACTAGATTAGTGCCGCCAGACTCGACAGTATAAACTTGTCCGCTCTTCGGAACAGTAGAATGCCAACTATGAATCAAGATACGCTGAAAAGAAACGTTGCCGAGGCAGCAGTAAAATATATCGAACCTTTTCTTGAAAAAGACAGCATCGTTGGCGTCGGCACTGGCTCAACCGCTAACTACTTTATTGATGCGCTAGCAAATATTAAACATCTATTCGACGGTACCGTCGCAAGTTCTCTGGCATCTGAGGAGCGCCTGGCTTCTCACGGCATTCCTGTCATCGAACTAAATGCTACCAAAAGCCTGATTTTCTACGTCGATGGCGCTGATGAGTGCAATGAAAACCTGGCCCTTATTAAGGGTGGTGGCGGTGCGCTAACGCGAGAAAAAATCGTTGCTAGCGTCGCCGAGACATTTATTTGTATCGTCGATGACACGAAACTGGTATCGCGGTTAGGAC
>CBDUKY010000412.1:0-3338 GCA_965367925.1 uncultured Pseudomonadales bacterium
GCAAAGTAATGTGGAGAAGTTGGCGGTACGGCTAAAGAGTCAACCTGATAATCATGAAGGCTGGTTTTTATTAGGTCAGTCTTACCTGAATATGCAGCGCTATGAAGAGTCTGCTGCAGCCTTTAAACATCTACTAGATGTTTACACGGAAGACCATAGTCTTGCTGCCTATTATGCCGAGGCGCTTTATATGGCGGACGAACGCAGCGTCACGCCACGGGTTGCAGCGGCAATTGATAAGACCCTGGCAATGAACCCGCACGATATTACCATGCTGGAAATTAAAGCCCTTGGTGCATTCCAGGCTGGTGATCTTCCGGGTGCTATTTCTCTGTTCCAGAAGGCGCTGGCCGCTGGTGCTCAAGGCGAGCGCGCTGAAATGATTAATCGTGCGATTGCCCGGATTCAAGAGGATATGGGGCAAGCGCCAATTCCATTGCCGGATAGCGCAGCTGCAGATCAAACAGCTTTAGCCGCGAGCGAGAGCCAGCAAACGCAATCCGCAGAGGGCAAACGGCTAATCAAGGTATTGGTTGAAGTTGCTGACAATGTTGATGTGGGGGCAAGCACACCAGTATTTGTTTTTGCTCGTGCAGTTCAAGGACCACCCATGCCACTCGCTGTCCAGAGGATGGTAAGAGGTGCCTTGCCGACCCTTATTGAGCTTGATGAGTCCATGGCGATGATGCAAGGCATGGGGCTTGCGAACTTTGACAAGGTCCAGGTGGTTGCCAGAATTTCATCATCAGGTATTGCTAATGTGAGCCCAGACGACTATCAAGCCTTATCAGGTACCCTCGATCTAACTAAAAAAGTGCCGGTGGTTAAGTTGACCATCGAAAAACAAGTTAAAGATTTCCAATAAATAATTATTCTGTTTACGCCGGAGTAGCTTAATGGCAGACCTTCTATCACCTCTCGAATTTAGTCATGGTCCAGCGATGAAGAATCGTTTTATGTTAGCCCCACTAACGAATCAACAAAGTCATGCTGATGGTGTCTTGTCTGAAGAGGAGTTTCGCTGGCTAACAATGCGTGCCAGAGGAGGTTTTGGTTTGACCATGACCTGCGCTGCACACGTACAGGCGATCGGGCAGGGCTTTCCTGGCCAGCTTGGTGTCTTTGGTGATGAGCATCTACCAGGTTTAAAACGTCTTGCAGCAGAAATTAAGGGTCATGATAGCGTTGCTATCTGCCAGCTTCATCATGCAGGTATGCGCTCGCCAACAGAACTCATTGGTACTGTACCTGTGTGTCCTTCTGCAAACGAAGAAACCGGAGCTCGCGAACTTGAACATGGTGAAGTGAAGCAACTGATTCAGGATTTTATCGATGCGGCCAAACGAAGCGAAGCAGCAGGATTTGATGGTGTTGAGCTCCATGGTGCCCATGGTTACATCATTTGTCAGTTCTTAAGCGAGGAGATCAATCAGCGTACTGATGAGTATGGCGGTAGCACCGAGAATCGGAATCGCATTTTGTTTGAGATCATCGATGGTATTCGTGCAAGTTGCAGTGATAACTTCATGCTTGGTGTGCGACTCTCTCCAGAGCGATTTGGTGTCAAGCTAGCAGATATTCGATCACTCGCAGAACAACTAATGGCTGAGGACAAGATCGATTTTCTTGATATGTCTTTATGGGATGTTTTCAAAGAGCCTGAAGAAGAAGCCTTTAAAGGTAGAAGTTTACTGTCTTTCTTCGCAGAACTGCCAAGGGGTAATGTACGGCTTGGTGTGGCAGGTAAAATTCGCACACCTGAAGAAGCGGAAGCAGCCATGGCATCTGGCATTGATTGGATTATGTTAGGTCGTGCGGCAATCTTACATCATGATTTTCCGGACCTTTACAAAGCTAACCCGTCTTTCAAGCCAGTAGCGCTACCTGTGACCAGGGAATATCTTGAAAATGAAGGTCTATCAGAGAAGTTTGTCGACTACATGGCTGGCTGGCGTGGATTCGTCGCTGAAGCGAACGGCTAAAGCACGATAATTTTTGCACCTAAATAGTGCCATGTCTTGAATCCTGGCACTATTTGATTGAATACGGTGCAGAAAATAAATTTTTGAAAAAATCAAAACCTGACCCTTGAATAGTTCTTAGGAAGTGTCACAATTGAGTCACTTTTGTATAAACCAGCGCCAAACCAGAGGAGTAAAACGCAATTAGTTTAAAGCCTAACTTCTAAAACTTTCCTGAGGATATCTCATTCAATGGCGAAACGATCCTATGTAAACGGTTCTTCAAATAGACACAAACTAACCGATGGGAGAAAGAGTAAGAAACACAAGGAACACAGGCACAGCAAAAGAGAAAGCGCAGATATCTATCAGCTGCCTTTCCAATCACCCTCGCAAGAAACCGCCTACGTCCCCCGGCGGTGCTACACACCCCTCGAAGCAAAAACAGCCGCACAAAAACGCTACATCAACGCGATAAAAAACAACTGCTTAACCTTTGGTATCGGACCTGCTGGTACGGGTAAGAGCTATTGTGCTGCAGCATTGGCAGCCGATGCGCTGGAGACAGGTAATATACAACGCATTATCTTGACAAGGCCCGCAGTGGAAGCTGGTGAAAATCTAGGTTTTTTACCCGGTGATCTCGATGAGAAATTTGCTGTCTATATCGAAGCGTTTCGTGACACCTTAAAAGAACGGTTAGGTGCAGGTGCGGTCGATTATTTTTTGCGGCATGGCCGGATTGTAGCAGCGCCATTAGCATATATGCGTGGCAAAACCTTCAATTCAGATAGCTTTGTGATTCTTGATGAGGCTCAGAACACATCTGTCGCGCAAATGAAAATGTTCCTGACGCGAATTGGCGAGGACTGCAAAGTCGTTGTTAATGGGGATGTAGATCAAAGCGACATTCGTGGTCCCAATGGTCTGGCCTATGCAGTATCCCGCCTGCAAGGGCTGCACAATGTACATGTTCATAGTTTTGAACGTGCCGACATTGTTCGCAGTGGTCTTGTGCGAGACCTAATGGACCGTTATGAGCCGGCATCGTAAGATAAGTCCCACATCAATTTAAGCTTTAGCTTCTTTAAAGTTCAGTACACCAGTGAGAATCTTCTTGCTGGTGTAAGGAGATTAGTATGGAAGCTCAGAAAATTGCAATCATGTTTGATGCTACCGTGCTCGTATTGTGGGCAGTAGCAGTCATACCTTTTTGTCTAAAAGAAAATAAAAAATGGGTAATTGGCTTGAGTGGACTCATCCTAATTCCTATTGAAGTGTATCTTGGCTGGGAACTTCAAAGCTACCCTTTCAAGATTTTGAGTTCTTTTGGGATGATATTTCTAGCGCTTGCCGGCGGATATCTCATGCACTATT
>CBDUKY010000413.1:0-3306 GCA_965367925.1 uncultured Pseudomonadales bacterium
CCGTGTTGGTATTGGCTGTGAACCTGCCTCTGCATGTTCGGTTGCAGGTACAAATATTGGCTCTCCACCCGCACAGTTAGCGCCAACTTCATATACCTCAGTAGTTCCAGCCTCAAGATCGAATTTGAGCAGATTTGAAAAACTCTGCTTACCACCAACACTTAGTGAATAGCCGTATCGGTGTTTGTGGCATTCAACCCGTGGATTCACTCTCGGAAACTCTTGATCAAGGTCACTGAGCACGCTTGTTTCTACCGTCCCTGCTGCAGGATCAATCAGCCAACGGACAAGTTGTGAACCCTGATTGTAATTAGCGCTTTCTGCCATTACCTTCTCGTAACGCACAACGTCCATCACAATCTTGTCTCCCTCGTCGTAACTGTTAAGAGGGTGAAATACAAAACAAGGATCAATCTCTATCCACTTCACCTGGTCAGTGGTACTCGACCGGTCCATGACACCCAGCCGAGCTTGATGATTGTCATCCCATCTAAATGGAAAACTGTAACCCTCAGCAATCATGGTTAAATCGCCGATTACTGGCAGATCCATAAAAATCACCCTGGTTTCAGTGACCCCGAAGTCATGCATCATCACAGCTTCTGGTAGATCGATCTGTATAGACTTATTGAGCACACCTGCTGGTGACACCTCGTGATAACGTAAGAAAGGCGCCAACAACTCATAGCCGAAAAACAGTAATTCCCCGGTTCGACCATCAATCTTTGGGTGCGCTGTCATATTGCTCTGAAGAGATCCGCCGTAATCGTACAAACCGTTAGTGGTCAATGCCGTATCCATTTCGTAGGGCAGACCGATTTCCGATAAGGCCAGTACATGTCCAGCGTGGGAAATCACATTCACATTGCCAGAGCCTTGCACCATTAACTCAATCTGACTCCCAGCAGCGGCTTTCATACCGGTTTTCGCTTCGAGAGCTTTTGTCCGAATCCAACGATTGCGATACCCCATGGCACTACCTGCATCCAACTTTATGGCGTGAAGCATGCCATCACCGACGAACCAGTGATGTTTTGGTCCAGGATTTACAGGATTCGGTCCAGTTCGAAGCAACGTGCCACGCAGTGCAGGAGGAATTTCCCCAATGACTTCTAGCGTTTCGAAGGTGTTTTCTTTTTCCACTGGGCGGAAATTACCTTGTAAGACGGGGTTGTCGGTCGGTTGTAGATCGCTATTTTCAACCAGGTTATTCAGGGTAAGGGCCATAATATCTCCGTGAGAACTAATCTAGACAGTGTCAAGTTATCTATATTCGAGCTATATCTAGACAGTGTCAAGTTTTTCTTCGATACTTTCCATATGGCGACAAAAGAAACCAGCATGAACACCGGGGAAGAAACGAGCAGGACCAGAGGTAATTATCATCATGGGGATCTTGCATCCGCCCTTATTGATGCAACGATTAGTTTGCTCGCGAAACAAGGCCCTGAATCAATTAGCCTACGAGAAGTCGCACGGACTGCAGGTGTATCACACGGCGCGCCTGCCTATCACTTTGGTAGTAAGGCGGGATTGCTGCTCGCCGTTGCAATCGACGGTCATCGACTACTCGCCAAGGCGCTGTCAGAGTCAATTAATAGCAAACATACACCCGCTTCAAGATTGATCGCTGCAGGTGAGGCTTATATTCATTTCGCCATTGGTCATCCTGGCCACTTCTCGATCATGTTCCAATCAGAGCAGATTGATCGCCAATCACCTGAGTACTTACAAGCTATCGACAGCACGCTGAGCCAGTTACAAGCGTGTGTTAAAGCGCTTGTCGATGTGCCTGATGACACAAGCCGAATTGATGCAATCGTGACTGCGCTCTGGTCTCAAGTACACGGTTTCTCAATGCTGTGGATGGCGGGCAATTTCGGTGACCCTGACGACGACACGCGTCTTCATCAGTTACTTTCAGATGTCCTACGTGGTCTTACCCCGAAACTTTCATCGGAGTAAGCGCACACTTACAACCTTGTTAGATTTCCACTGCTAAAATATCAACTTTCTGAGTATGTCAATTCTATTATTTTCTAATCCATTGAATCATGATTCGCGTATAGAGAATTTTGATTTCGACGGTTCAATATATGCGCTCAAATCCTAAAAAAAACAACAGATTGATTTGCCTGGGCTTGCTGATACTAACAAGTTGGCTAAGCCACTCCGGATACGCCCTGCCAGCAGGGGCAGAAGTAACTCAAGGTGAGGTTATCACAACCACTGAGGGTTCCACGCTCACCATTGAACAACTGACAGACACTGCCATCACCAACTGGCAATCTTTTTCTATCGACGCTGCAGAAATTGTTAATGTCCTACAACCAAATGAAGCATCAGCACTATTAAACCGCGTAACCGGCGCTGATCCTTCCCAGATCATGGGTCAGCTAAATTCTAATGGCCGCTTGTTCCTGATAAACCCAAATGGTCTGGTTGTCGGTAAAGATGCAACCATTAACGCTGGTGAATTCATCGCTTCAGCGCTGGATATTTCTGATCAGGACTTTCTCGATGGTGGCAGCCTTCAATTTAGTGGCGACTCAAACGCAGGCATATTGAACCTTGGTAGTATTTCCAGTTCATTTGGCGATCTAGTTCTTATCGCTTCGAAAGTTGCTAACGAAGGAAACCTGAATGCAGACCAGGGCACAGTTGCACTCGCGGCCGGGCATGAGGTCTTATTCAGCCACCAGAACAATCAGAGACTCATCGTTAAAGCTGACCTAACAACTGATGAGTCAAACACGACGTCAATTGGGATCAATAATTCAGGTGTCATAGAAGCTGCTGAAGCTGCATTGGTTGCTGCAGGTGGTGACATTTATGATCTAGCAATAAACCAGAGCGGAATTGTTAGAGCAACAGGCATTACTGAAGTAAACGGCCGAATTCTACTCACATCTGAAGGTGGGGACATCAGTCTGTCGGGCAATCTAGCCGCTATCAACCAGGATGGTAGTGGTGGTGATGTATTCATTGGCGGCGGATTTCGTGGCGAAGATGAAACCATCACCAATGCAGCAACCACGTACATCAGTGATTCTGCTGCTATTGATGTTAGTGCAAGTAATGGTGATGCGGGTAGCGTTGTTGCCTGGTCTGATGTTGAGACGGTGTTCGCCGGCCAGATAATGGCAACCGCGCAGACTGACGGTAAAGGCGGTCTGGTTGAAGTCTCCAGCAAACATAACCTCGATTTTTCAGGCCACGCTGATCTTCGCGCAGCCTCAGGACAAGCAGGTACCTTACTTCTAGACCCTGACGCCCTGACCATTCAAGCAGCAGGACCCGGCCCTA
>CBDUKY010000414.1:0-3299 GCA_965367925.1 uncultured Pseudomonadales bacterium
GGTTTAATATTGGGTTGGTCCGAAAACCGAGAAGATCACAAGGATCAAATTGAGCACCTGAAGGATCGCATTGTAAAGGTTACACTATAAATCAAACTGTTAATGAGCTGACCCAAATTCTTTAATATGATCTTTTTCTGATTTTACTTCCATACGTTAGCACTTGATCTCTAATGTAGACTAAATGTCTGAAGGATCGGAAATCTGATAAACGTAAGAAATTATTTCTATCTTAAGGTCCATACACCAGAGAATTCTGTTCGTTTTGCCTTGGTTGAGTAGCTGAAATAGTCGGTCTCCAAAAACGGGATGCTTGCAGTGCTATAGACACCTAGGCATGTTAAATCCCTCCCCCCCAATATTTCTGAACCCCCACGACTCGTTGAACTCACAAATTTCATGTCCCCGGATACACCGCGAGTAGAGCAGAAAAGTTAGTTTATTTTTTGAGCAGGCAAATTGAGGGGTAGAAAAAAAAGACCTCGGCTACCCCCAGTCCGTTAGGCGTAGCCGAGGTGTGCGTTCGAATCGAGAGGCATTGAGATTAATCGATTTCGGTAGCACTGGGGGGAAGAATAAACCGCTCTGACAATTCTTGCAATCACTATGATATTAGTTTGTGTAAATTTTATGCGATTTTAGGTTAAAGGATCACTTTTTTTGGTTGTCGCCGGGTATTTCTGGTCCGCCTGGGGGGTTGGAAAAGCACTACATGGGAATTCGTCAAGTACCCACTAACCCGCTAAGATTAGCTTTTTCGCTGGTTAGCCCACTATGGATGCGTTTTTAAAGCAGGATCTGGCAGCCCTCGCCGCAGAGAGAGCAGCGCAATATGCCTCGGCATCACCATTTCCTCATATTCATCTAAAAGACTTTTTTATTCCTGAATTTCTCCAGAAAGTGGCTGATGAGTTCCCCGCCCTGGCGGCGGAGGATGCGATTAAGTTTGACTCGCCAACCCAGAAAAAGCTGGCCGGGAAAGGTGAAGCGTCACTTGGAAAACATGCAAAGCAGCTTGTCCATTATCTAAACTCACAACCCTTCCTTGAGTTCCTCCAGACCCTAACGGGCATTGAAGAAACGCTATTGCCCGACCCCTATCTTGAAGGTGGCAGATTGCATCAAATCGAGCCGGGTGGCTATTTAAAAATCCATGCGGATTTCAATAAACATAAATCAACCCATCTGGATCGGCGGTTAAATCTGCTGGTCTATCTCAATCAGGACTGGCAGGAAAGTTATGGTGGCCATCTTGAATTGTGGGATACAGAAATGCAGCAGTGTGAAGTCAGCATCTTGCCAGTGTTTAATTCAGTGGTTGTGTTCAGTACCACGGACAACTCCTACCACGGTCATCCGAATCCGTTAACTTGTCCGGAAGGTCGAACCCGGCAGTCGCTGGCGCTTTACTATTATTCCAACGGTCGGCCAGCAGGGGAGAGCGCCTGGACAGATGATCGCCACACCACCTTGTTTCAATCCCGACCAGGTACCTCAGAGGGCAAGGAAGGTTATGGTCTGAAGGACCTGGTACGAGACATTGTGCCGCCGGGTATTGTCCGGTTAATTAGACGTAAGCCTAGAAGCTGATTGGTTTTGGAAAGTGGGTTTCAATGAGTCCCTGATATTTGGCAAGGATGTCCATCGGCGGCAGATTGTGGGTTGATTTTGTACCTGAGTCGTAGCGCCGGAATGGTTTCAGATAGTTTTCAACATAGTTCATATCCCGCTCATCACAGAAGGGCATGATTTCCTCAATATTGACACTGTGAAAGCGCAGCAGCCAGGCGAGATGGTCCGGCAGGTGATCTTTGAGTCGATCATAGATAAATTCATCGTGATTCCATTGGAAGATAATATTGTCTAGCCCACAACCTGGTTCGTATTCACCAATTGGGCTGTTACCACAGACGACATTTTCTGGTTCCTCACCTTTAATCAGCAATACCTTACCAAGATCATGAAGCATGGCGGCAAGGTACATATCGTCATCAGTGATTCCATCTTTTTCCATTTGCCAGACGATTTGTTGAACATGAATTAGCTGATTAGTGCAGCAGAGTTTTCTATCGGTGGCATCCACACACTGGGCGAGGTTTGGAATCATGTCCCAGACTTTTACTTCACCAAAGGCGGGTTTTTCATATTTTTGTTTCAGCGCTGAAACTGTCTCGACGGTTTGCAACCAGTGTCGATCGTAAATTTCCGTGGCCATATGTTCAAACCGCGCGATATGACTAGGGGGCGTTTGAAAGCTACGGCCATTCATTGACTGGGCAGGGGCTTCCGCGGTCGGTGTGTCGACGGTACTGGCAAGCACCATCCCAGCGGAGCAACTCACACCTGCGGTGAGTGCGGTCTTTAGTAGTTCTCTGCGATTAACTGACTTTGATTCGGTCGGCGCGGTCACCGGTTCCTCCTTGAATACTGTTCTATCTTTCTTATTGTCTGAATTGTCTCAGGCTAGCGGGAAGCGATCGTCGAATCCCAACTTGCCAGCGTCAGCATGACGAAAAGCGCTTAACAATAGCTGAAATCTGCTGATTTTACCTAGTAGAACGGCATAGACGGCTAGAATCAGGGTATAGGTGAATCGATTCAGTCTGAAAGACACATTGTTGTTGGCGTTTTGTTGTTCCCAGTAAGCGAGGTTCCGGGCGCTGTAGTAGGCCCGCATATCGCTGTCTGACACTAGCCAATTGGCAAGGCTACTCTGGTTTTTGTCCGCCACGTTGAAAGAGGCTTCCAGATCATCAACGATGGAATAGGCAACCAGATGCAGTTCACCCCGCTTGCTTGTGATCCTCGATGTAAATTCTGTGTCATCCCCATAGAGTACAAATGCCTCGTTAGGTAAACCAATTGTGTCAATAAGCTCAGGCGCAAAAAACAAACCACCATAGGGGCAGCTAGAGACAGGGATCGTTTTTTCAAGTTGGGTTCTGGTTTGCGGTACAGGGAAAAGTCTGCGGGCGATTTTTATCCCAAGCTCGGATAATTTAAAACCAAGAAAGCTTGTAGGCTTTGTTGTCTGTCGAAATGTAATCTCATGTCCTGGTCGTTGAGAAACGAGGGCAAAGCAGGGGTTGTGATCAGCATTTAACTGTTCATAGGCTGAAAGCAATACGGAAAGTGCATCTGGTCTCGGTTGATTGTCATCATCTAGTAACCAGATATAGCCGGCACCCGCATTGACAGCGCTTAAGATACCGACCTTGTAGCCATTGGCAGAGCCGGTATTGGTGTCGAGCAAGATTGGCATGATCTTCGGGTGGATTGGTAGTTCATAGGCAGCGTTG
>CBDUKY010000415.1:0-3292 GCA_965367925.1 uncultured Pseudomonadales bacterium
CCCGGCTGATTCTTCAGCCTTCTCGAGGCTATCAATCACAGGTAGCAAGTCCTTAACAAACTTCTCCTGGCCGAACTTGTGTGCGTTCTCCACATCTCTTGCAGCCCGACGACGGACATTTTCCATCTCGGCTTCTGCTCGAAGTGCTAGATCTTTGAATTTATCGGCTTCTTCCTGGGCAGCCACGAGTGGATCCTTGTCCTCTTGCGCTGCGGAATCATTGCCGTCTACTTCAGGTGTATCCATCTGTTCTGCCTCATGTTCTTGTTCGGCGCCAGCATTTTGCTCAGCACCTTCAAGGTTTTCAGCAAGATTTTCGGCGTCAACCGATGAATTTTTGTCGTCAGGTCTAGACATGAACTACAGCCCCAGATTATTACTATCAAAACGTGCTGGCTTATATGGGGATTACCCACACACCATTCAAGGGCTTTGGCGGGGATTTATTGGCTGAGTGGGAGGAAAGCGGAATTAATCGTCGTTTCTGGGTCGTAAACCACCCAGCGCAGCACTTAGCAGCCTCGCGGTCGCATCAACGGCAGGAATCACGCGACCGTAGGCCATACGCGTTGGACCAATGACCCCTAGTACCCCTACCTGTTCACCGTCAATCCGATACGGCGAGGTCACCACACTACATTCATCCAGAATTTCATAGCCAGACTCCTCACCAATAAATAGCTGGATGCCTTTAGTTTCCATGCAGCGATCGAGGAGGTGCAAAATATCGCCCTTGACCGAGAAGGCCCGAAATAATTCACGTACATCAGCCAATGCCCTGGTCTGGCCGAGATCAAACAGGTTTTCCTGGCCTGCGAGGACATAGTCTGCCTCGTCTTCTGGCGCAAAGGCTTTTTCTGCCATATCCAGCGCGACATTCATCAAGCTATTCATACTTTCACGGTCAGTCTGCATGGAGTCGATCAATCGCTTCCGCACCAGGGTTAAACTCTGGCCGACAAAGGACTGGTTGATATAGTTGGTGGCTTCCTTGAGCTGAATATCCGTGTAGTCAGTCTCGGTGTGAATAACTCGATTCTGGACCTCGTGGTCGTCCAATACCAGAATGACCAGTACCCGCTTCTCACTCAGAGGCAAAAACTCAACATGGCGTAACAAGGTTTGATTACGCTTCGGAATGGTCACCAGCCCTGCCATATGCGTGACTTCCGAAAGAATCCCAGAGGCGGACTCGACAAGCTCCTGGGCGGTCATATCTGGATCGAGCGGTGTACTGACCTGACTAAGATCAATGGTCTCCAGTGGATCTGTGACAAGTAGATTATCAACAAAAAGCCGATAGGCCTGGGCAGTGGGCACTCGCCCGGCAGAGGTATGGGGAGAACTCACATAACCCTTCGCTTCCAGGTCCGCCATGACATTGCGAATGGTCGCTGGGCTTAAGGTCAATTCAGGGTTTGACGCCAGGGTCTTCGAACCAACAGGTTGACCCTCGGAGATATATCGCTCCACCAGATGTTGAAGCAGCATCTGCTCTTTGGCGTTCACATGAGGTAGCTCGGCCATTGGGCTAGTCACTAGTAAATATTCCCCCAATATACCCAAGCCGATTGTTACTGACAAACAACCATCATCCCAGACCACAATTCATTGCACCTACCAACGTTAGTTTGTTTAATAGCGAGCTAGACACCTTCACCTCTCTCTTAAGTGATTTCATGCTGACTCATCTCACAATTCGCAATTTCGCCCTCGTCGAAACGCTCCAATTGGAACTGCAAGGTGGCATGACCGTTGTAACCGGTGAAACCGGCGCGGGTAAATCCATCATGCTAGATGCCCTTGGCCTCGCCCTTGGCGACCGGGCTGACGCTGGCATTATTGGTCAGTATGGGGACAAGACAGAGATTGTTGCGAGCTTCGATATTGACGCGAATAAAATTGCCAGGAGTTGGTTAGAGGAACGAGAACTGGCAACCGCTGAAGGTGATTGCATCTTGCGTCGTGTCATAGGTAAAGATGGTCGTTCACGGGGTTTTATTAATGGCGCACCTAGCACCGTTGCCGATCTAAAAGCACTTGGTAATCTACTTATCGATATCCACTCTCAACACGAGCATCAGTCTCTCCTGAAAAAGGAAACCCATCAAAGACTGCTCGATGAATTCGCAGGCACTACCAGTCTTGCTCAAACAGTCGCCTCCATTTGCCAGGAATCGATTGCCTGCCAACAACGATTAAATGACCTGATTAACAGCAGCGAGGAACAGGCTGCCAGACACCAACTACTCGCCTATCAAGCTGAAGAACTGAATCAATTGGCTATCGGTGAAAACGAATACGCCAATCTTGAAGAAGAACAAAAGCGCCTGGCCAATGCAGAGTCGATTCTCTCAAGTTGCAATACAGTCCTTGGCTTATGCCAGCAGGATGCAGATGACGGTGCGCAGCATGCTTTGAGCAAAAGTGTACAACTACTTCGCGGTCTGGACCTTGAGGAATTGCGCCCCATTACTGAGCTGTTGGATTCAGCGCAAATTCAGCTAAAAGAAGGGCTTCATGATCTTGAGCGATTCGTCACTGATTTTGAATTAGACCCTGGCAGGCTGAGGGACGTTGAAGAAAGACTTGGCGTTATCTATGACCTATGCCGTAAACATCGTATTGAACCGGGGGATGTAACGACCCTGCAAACAGATATCCTTGCTGAACTCGAAAGTCTTGAAAATGCAGACGGGCTGACCGCCCAGTTGGAAGAAGAGCTACAAAATCTCCGCCAACAATACCTGCAATCCGCAAAACAACTCAGCACCAAACGCACCAGGGCAGCGAAAAAGCTTTCCCAACAAGTCTGTGATCAGCTCGGTAAACTGGGTATGTCAGGCGCGACATTTAGCATCGATTTAGCAGCCTTAGATAAGTCAGGTTTATACCCTAGAGGGCTTGAAGATATTGAATTCCTGATTAGCACCAATGCTGGTCAAACACCTCGCCCACTGAACAAGGTTGCCTCCGGCGGCGAACTTTCACGTATCAGTCTGGCAATACAGGTTGTCACTGCTGACACCTCGGACGTGCCATCGCTGGTGTTTGATGAGGTTGATGTAGGGATTGGCGGTGCGGTGGCTGAGGTTGTTGGCTCTTTGCTGCGGCAATTGGCCAGCAAGGCGCAGATCATCTGTGTGACACACTTGCCTCAGGTCGCAGCCCAGGGACATCAACATCTACAGGTTTCTAAATCCGCAGGGAAAACACCGAAGAGTGTAGTCCGAAATCTAGCCCCAGCAGAGAAGATTGAAGAAATTGCTAGAATGCTCGGCGGTATCGAAAT
>CBDUKY010000416.1:0-3290 GCA_965367925.1 uncultured Pseudomonadales bacterium
GCGTAGCTGATAAAAATATCAGGTAAGAAACGAATATAGAGCGTGATGTGATTAAGCATCCAGATACTGGCAAAAAGCGTGACCAGTTCTCGCTCCTCACCAAATGCCTGATTCGCCCAGATCAACGCGATAATCGGGAAGAGCCACCAGGTGACACTAACGCCGAAGTTAATCAGATTCACCCCGTGTTGTTTGGTAGCTTCAAGTACCAACTGCCGGACGTGACCCGCAATGCGAGTGCGCATCAAGGCTTCCCAACCAAGAAATCGCAGTAGGCGAACATTAATAACCCATTCACCAATGACGGTTGCGAGGGTATCTTCCTCTTTCTTCACCAACTTCTCTTTCTTGTGGACATACTTACCAAGCCAGAAAGACAAGGGCATCGCACCAAATCCCACTAACAGCGCAAAAACACCCGCGAGCCCCATGTAATAAACAATGACAGGACCTAGCACCAGAAGCCCCAGAATACAGGGCAAACCATTTCGTGATACACCATGAAGAAGATCGGCAATGCGATAGATATCGGACGAGACAAGGGTTTTAAGATTGCCCGTTGAAAAATCTTCACTGCTGAGTTGGCCCATACGCAGCAATTTCACGTTCATCCGCAGGGTTACGAAGGTTCTAACGCAAATGAACAACTGACTTTGGAGCAAGGCAGTCCAGGCGTTGACCACTTTGAGTACCAACTGGACAACCGCGTAGAACACGACTAACCAGACGGCTGCGGTGGTCGAATTGGTTTCATCAAGCATCCACTGGCTTGCTAGCACAGCTACCAGAACCAACAAGGTCATTACCGATCGACCCATCACCAACTGCATTAGATGCTTTCGATAGGTTCGGACAAAGTCCATCCAGAAGTTATTCCCCATGTGTAACGAGGGTGACTCTTCTCGCAGCGCATCAAATTCCTGCTGGAGTTCCTCACCCATGCCCTGGGTTTTAACTTCTGTTGTGGCGAGGAATTCTCGCTTTAATCTTGCTGGGTTTCCAAAAACTGAAATATCAAACATTGTGTTCCCCGTTACTGCTTTTTTAGGGGCATAAAAAAACCCCGCTTGTTCTATGCCAACCGGGGTTTTAGCGCTCTTTTGAGCTAGTTCCGGAAGGCTCTTAATAAACCTTCCGAACACATGTTGTTAGTTCGTCAGGTTATGAATATCTCGTTGCCGTTGTCATTCTTGGTGTTAAATTGTGCTGAGTGGATGTACTCAGAGCGCATATGTGCTTGCACATCACCAGACCACACGCGTCCAAACGACAGGCGCACGTATCCCGCAACGGCTGGAATAGGTCCGCTTGTAAATACGCGAGTTGTGGAAAGGATTGGATTCATAGGTTGAATTGCTTTTTTAATTTATGGCGGAGCATCTTATGCCTTTAAAAAAAAATTGCAACACCTGATCGGACGATCAGGTCCGAAAAGTGCGAGAATTTATTTCTCGTACGCGACAAGATGCTCTAGATGCTATTTTTTAGCCAACAATTAGCCATATATTGCAGCACAACATAAGAATGGAGATAGAGATGACGAGCCAGGCTGACAAGTGTAAAGCGTTACAACAACTTCACAATGGGGAATCAGCCTGGATAATACCTAATCCCTGGGATGTTGGTTCTGCGAAAATCATGCAGAATCTCGGCTTTAAAGCCCTTGCATCAACTAGTGCAGGCTATGCATATACCCTCGGGAAGTCAGACGGAGACATATCGTTAGCGGAAAAACTCCAGCATTGCACTGAACTTGCAGCAGCCACCAACATCCCAATCAATGCTGATTTTGAAAATGGTTTCGCTGACGACCCGGCACACGTGGCAGCGAATGTACGCCGCGTTGCTGAAACCGGTGTCGCTGGCTGCTCAATTGAAGATTACAGTCGCGATAGCAAAACACTCTATGACTTCGATCTTGCGGTTGAGCGGGTTCAGGCAGCAGCTGAAGCAGTTGCCAGCCTTGGGATAGACTTCCAGTTAACAGCACGTGCAGAAAACCTGTTACGCGGCGTGGACGACCTTGATGCTACTATCAGACGCCTGCAAGCTTTCGAGAAGGCAGGTGCTCATGTTCTCTACGCGCCAGCACTTAACAACCTTGACCAGGTTAAAACTGTTTCGACCAGCGTCACCCGCCCCATCAATGTCCTGGCGGCATTCTTACCAGCCGTTTCACTAGCTGAATATACGGACGCTGGTGCAAATCGAATAAGTCTTGGCAGCGCCATCAACAATGCAGTTGTCTCACCGCTAATCGCTGCAAGTCATGAAATGCTAGAGAAGGGCACCTTTAGCTGGCTCGCTAATGCAACACCAGGCGCTGAGATTTCAAAGCTACTTAAATAATCTCAGACAGCTTTCTATCCGGCCTTGATTTTCCAGCACTGGTGAATGTGTTTTCGTTGTTGGAAATCAGGTGGCAAGGTTTGCGCAGTAATGTCTTCTATATCAAATGCAGCGAGGGCAGCATGGTCCAATTTGAAGCCACGCAAATTATTTGAAAAGTACAACACGCCATCATCTGCTAGTAAGCGGGCAGATTTTTCAATCAACTCAACATGATCTCGTTGCACATCGAGGGTATCGTCCATCTTTTTTGAATTAGAAAAACTTGGCGGATCCAAAAAGATCACATCAAACTTGTCAGCAACATCGACCTTGTTTAACCAGCCAAGGCAATCCGCTCGAACCAGCTGATGGGCATCGAGATCAATACCGTTCAATCTAAAATTATGCCTGGACCAGTCCAGGTAGGTATTCGACATATCCACTGAAACAGAAGCTTCAGCCCCGCCGACCGCTGCATGTACAGTGACTGCAGACGTATAGGCAAACAAATTGAGTAGTCGTTTACCGGGCATTTCCTTTGCGATCTGCAGTCTTATTGGGCGGTGATCAAGAAATAGCCCGGTATCCAGATAGTCTTCAAAGTTAACCCTGAACTTACAGCTTCCTTCCTCAACAATATGAAAATGCTTTTCTTCCGCCAGTTTTTCATACTGGGAATCACCCTTCTGGCGTTTTCTGCTCTTTAAGAAAATTTGTTCAGCTGGTATATCAAAAGCCAGCTTCACCACTGATAACAATTCACTAAGGCGGCGCTTTGCCTTCGCCGGATCAATTGATTTTGGGGCTTCATATTCTTGAACGTGCAACCAGGTCTTTTCACCACGATCACTTTTGTACACATCTATCGCTGCTGAATAGTCAGGTAGGTCAGCATCGTACACCCGATAACAGGTAACACCTGATTGTTTTAACCAGCCTTTGAGTTTTTGCCGGTTTTT
>CBDUKY010000417.1:0-3288 GCA_965367925.1 uncultured Pseudomonadales bacterium
ATATCAGGGTGATGACGCTCGTTTTGAAGCCTGGGCTTACAACGATGCAATTAGTGTCGCACCATTCTTTTCTAGCGCATTGCCAGTGAGTGGCGGTCTACCTGAAGCGGATCAAGTGCGGATCGCCAATGGTATTGTCGGGTCAAAACTAAATACCGATGAATTTTTAAACACAGCCATCAGCGTGGGTGAAAAACTATTTTCTGGCGAGCTGCTTGTTGACCCTCAAGTGGACGCAAAGGTGATCCTTAAGAAGGGAAACCAGCTGCGGGAAAAACTCGGGCACTACCTCGGCGCAATGTTCTATTTTGAGGGTGAATGGTATTGGGGTGTTGATCGCCTGCATTTACTTGAACAACGACTGATTGATGAAGGCTTTCAAGTGGATGCAGGAAGTGATATCTGTGTGCCATTACCAGAGATAAAGCTACCTGCTGAGATTGATGCATCTAGTGTGACCCTTGAATATTTTCCCTCACTTCGTAGTCCTTACACCGCGGTGGGCCATCAGCGTGTTGTTCGCTTGTTGGAAAGGTATAATGTCGACTTCAAATTACGCCCGGTGATGCCAATGATGATGCGTGGCGTCCCTGCACCAACCAGCAAACAGTTTTACATTATGCAAGATGCCGCACGAGAGGCAAGATATTACAAGGTGCCTTTCGGTAATTTTGTCGATCCATTCGGGGAACCTGTAAAGCGAGCATTCAGCCTATTTCCTGCAGCGGTTGAGCAGGGCCTGGGACTTGAATATATCACTGCGTATCTTCGTGCTACCTTTGCTGAAGGGATTGATATCACTTCAATACCTGGACTGTGTCAGGTGGTTTTAAAAGCTGGCATGAATCCACATACAGTGGAACAGTCAGCTGATTGGGAAACGCTTTTGGAAGCTAATGTGAAGGATATGTTATCGGCCGGTTTATGGGGAGTACCAAGCTTTCGGGTTATAGGTGGCAATGATGCATCGAGCTTTTCCTGTTGGGGCCAGGATCGCATCTGGCGCGTGGAAGCAGAGATCGGTAAGCGTCTGGGTGTTCTGGAGCAGATTGATGGCAACTAAACCCCAGGCTAGAAGTGAAGCAACGCAGCTAAGTCTTATTACCGCAGCGGAAAACTTGATTGCCTCAGCTGGTCTTGAAAATGTCACAGTTCGCGCCATCGTCAAGGCGGCGGGGCAGAAAAATGAATCGGCACTACAATATCATTTCAAGAACCGGGACGGTCTTATTCGCGCGATTCATAAAAGACGCAATAGCGAGGTTCAAAAAAAGCGGCTCGAACTGTGCGACAAGTTACTGACAAATAAAGCCGTACCAGAACTCAGAGACATATGTCGCTTGATGATTGAGCCGGCCTTTTTGCTTGCCCAGGCGGACCCAGGTTTTCACCAGTATGTGAAAGCCTTTGGGTTAGAGCTTGCGGTGTCAGCCTTACCTGTTAAAGAGAACTTGATAGGCTCACAAGCACGCGCGACAATCATGACCAGACGTTGGTTACGGGAAGCCCTTTCAAATATAGATGACGAGATTTTTAATCAACGATTTGATCTTGCGGTTCGATTCGCGGGCCTGTCCATGGCGCGGCATGCCAATGCAAAGCATGCCTTTCGCGGCAAGCGTTCAACGCTTTTTCTAAATAACTTGCTGGATACCATGGCTGGTATGCTGGCAGCAGAGGTGTCTCCGGAAACCAGGCAAGCACTTAAATAAGCCGAGACTAGAAGCCAGCTTGAATAGTACTGGAATACATTGAGAACAAACGCTTGTCTGAAGCCCAGTTGTCACCTATTTCAATGTTGAGGTTTTCTAGTTTATTGTTAAGTTTTTGCACCTCGGTATCTAGCACAGATAGGCCCTTGATATCTTCCGCGTGAATCTCAATAAGACTCGCGGCCTGGGTTCGGAGGGCTGAAACGTTTCGCTGTAAATAAGCGATAAAGGCTAGATAGATATAGTAGGGCTCATTAAATTTAAATTGCGCAACACGCGAGGTATTTTCAATGGGCTTGTATGTCGCGCCATCAAAGTGCGCCTCGCCCTGGCTCATATTCGTTAAGAATCGGGCTTTAGGTTTGCTGGTGATGGTGACCCCTTGTTGGTTCGTGTCAGTGGTGACATATTGTGCGGTCTCGCCTGTTCCCACTTTAATCACCAGCAGGTCTACCTGCTCGGAAGTGGCAATCCAGGTTTTATAGCCGTACAGCTTTTGATCTTCAATGGTGACACCAGGTTTTGGCTGCTCGCTTCGGTCTTCTGATGCGGCATAGGAAATCCAGCCGCTGGATTTTAGCTGCGGGAATGTCTGGCGGATTGCAGCCTGATAACCGGCAACAAACATCTGTGCCGGTTCCGTTGCAATCTCACCCCCTTGAATTGCCTGTTTTGCTGGTTTTGAACTGGTATCGACAGTCTCGCACCATAGCGCGTAGTAGGCTTGTTCTGTGATAACGGTCATTGCTGGTTTTCCTGTAACTGGCGAAGCGCATCGACGACGGCTTCAATGTTCTCTTGTTGCATATTTAGACCAGGCATTGCGGTCCCAGGCGCAAAACCTGTGGGTGATTGTAAAAATGCCGACAAATTAGTTGCCGTCCAACGGCGAGCCTGCATTTGCTTAAGGGCACTGGAATAGGCGACGTCACCCTGGCTGGCAATCGGCTGATTGAAAACCTGGCTCAGGGCTGGCGTTGCCGGGTTTGAATGACATTCAATACAACCATTGCCTGCCAGCACTGCAAAGGCCGCACTGGTTGGATCGTTTGCTTGTGGTGCTGTTGACCTTGGCGTTAAGTAGCCGAAATAGCCCTTATCCGTGAGAATATAAATTCGCCCATGAGCATTTAATACACTTCGAATGCGCGCCTGTAGGGGGATTGGTTCAGCGCCAATAATATTGCCATCGGCTAGCGTTAATCGAATGATAGCGCCACCGAGTAGGGAGCCAACTAGCATGTTGTTGTTCCAGTGTGGATGGAAATCTTGCACATAGGTAATCGATCCCGGGGAGATCGAAGGTGCCCACATAAATTTTGGTTTTTCATAGTCATCATGTCTACCCGCGACCTCAAGATAGGGCCATCCACGCTGATCATTGTCTAAACTGGTGTAGTCCACACCATAGGTTGCGTAGGGCCAGCCGTAGTTCTTGCCGAATGATATCATGTTGACCTCATCGCCGCCCATAGGACCTTGATCTGTTGCCCAGAGTTGACCCTGGTCATCGACGGTCAAGCTTTGTGCATTACGCAGTCCCGAGGCAACTCGACTTACCTTGCCGCTAGTGATT
>CBDUKY010000418.1:0-3285 GCA_965367925.1 uncultured Pseudomonadales bacterium
ACTGCCTTCCGCCTCCCGAAGGCTCGCTAAACGAAGACTCAAAGTCTGGCCCAATACCTCCTCTACCAGCCGATCACGACCGGGGAAGTAGTGATAAAGGGTTGTATAAGATATCCCTAATTGCTCGCCAATATCTTGAAGCCGCACGGACATAACGCCCTTGTCACGCATGATACTGACAATTGACGCTAACACCTCATCTCTGCGCGAGAGGTCGGATAGTTCACTCATAGACATAAGGGATGCATTCTTCGGCTGCTCTTTAGTGGATGATCGTCCATCAACGATCCCCCTGATGTCAAATTGGCGTATACAACTGCTCAGTTTAAATGCATTAATATCCAATTACGCACGCGGGAATATATCAACAATCCTGCCACGATATTTCTCAAGCTTCTCTTCATCTAGCTCAATACCGAGACCTGGTCGATCGGAAGGAATCAAATCACCACCTTCCCACTCAAAAGGCTCCTTAACAATTTCATCAAAGAAATCTCTCGATTTGTAGATACTCTCCAGAATCAGAAAGTTAGGTATATTGGTTGCTACCTGAACTGCAGCCGCTGTGATCAGCGGCCCACCCCAGACATGGGGTGCCATCTGCACATAATTTGCCTCGGCCATTGAGGCGATTTTCTTAAATGCTGTGATACCACCACAGCTACCTAGATCCGGCTGGGCTATTGCGCAGGCGCCAGCGTCAAATACTTTTTTGAAATCATGGACCGTCACTAGACGCTCGCCGGTTGCAACAGGAATCGTCGTACTACGTGCTATACGCGCCATCTCTTCACAATTCTCTGGCGGGCAAGGTTCCTCTAACCAGATAGGGTCA
Source organism: uncultured Pseudomonadales bacterium (assembly GCA_965367925.1). Lineage (GTDB taxonomy): Bacteria > Pseudomonadota > Gammaproteobacteria > Pseudomonadales > Azotimanducaceae > JAHRVQ01. The sequence continues at coordinate 836 of CBDUKY010000418.1, forward strand.
TACTGCTCTAACCGCCTCGCAAGGCGTATGGCTGCCGCAGGTGTGGTTTGTCCGTGGGTCCCAATACAAATATCTGCCCGGTTACCCACTGCCTCTCGAATCTCTCGAACCGCATTCTCCGCATGATCATATTGTGACAAAGGGATATCCCATGGTGGGGTTGGCAAATGACCGCGCCATGCCTGCTTCAAAGGATCAAACTTAACACCGGTAAAACCTTGCTCCACAAGGTCAAGGGCGAGTTCGCCGAGTCGTTTTGGGTTGCGCGTCCAATCGTGCGTCGCGTCGATGAGGTTACCACCACGATCCGGGTCATAAATGTAGGTGTAGGTTCTAATACGATCCCGGTGCTTACCACCTAGCAGATTGTATATGGGTGTGTCATAGAATTTGCCACAGATATCCCAGAGCGCCATGTCGAATGCACTAATCAATCCTACAGTGACATAGTCTGGGTGCTGACTCGTCAGGCCGGAATATAAGAGTGAGAACAATGCCTCTCGATCAATCGGATCCTTACCTTTTAAGAAGGTATCAAAGATATCCTGGGTCATGACCTCAAAACCGTTTTCGAGACCATGCAGGGTATTCAAGATAGCCGTCTCACCCCATCCAACAATACCATCGTCTGTTTCGAGCCTAACGAAATACCAGAGAAATCCTCCCATATTGGGTTCGGCAGTTTTTATTACATAACTCTTATGGCTGACTAGTTTCATTATCGCCTCTTTATTGGTTTTTTATTTTCAATCATGTAAGGAATCCGGGAATTCGCTATTGATCGATTGTGATCTGCCAATATTACAGGATTTTTATTTGTAAGTTCAAGAATCTAATATAAATGTGATTATTTAAGGTTTTACGCAATTTTTTTTCGGCAAAATGCCAATATATACGGATTTACCATAAATGGATTATCAAGAAAACTGAAGAGATGGCTTGAAAAGGCTTATGAGGTAAAAACAATGCGGGCAGATAGGTAGGGCGCGGGGTTACTACTTGTCTGGCTTGAACCAGGAGATTTGTCAGGACACCCCTGTCACTTCGAATAAATAAAACCCTGCCGTAAAGGTCATCGGCTTACCGTGCCTGGCGTCAGCTATCAGGGCGGTTAATCCGTCCAGGTGGGACTCTACGGTAAAATTCGGCAACATCCAGGGTGCAGCCGCCAGCTGATACACCAGGTGGCCGGGTTCTTTGAAGCGAATCTTATATCGGAATTCTTCCACCCGCGAGACCTGCATACCTAGACGTCTAAAATCATCCTGATAGCTCTGGTAAAAGTCGGGGAATATCACCGTATCGGGAAAATAGTCACGCAATTCAAACATAAAATCATGAATCACTTGCTGACTAAGAAATCGCCCATGCTTTTCTAATACTCTCGCTATCTCAGCCGGGCAGATGGCTTCATGGCGAGACAGCACCAGATCAAATGCGTGATCTGCAAAAGGCAATTGTTCTGACAAACATCTTGTCACAGGTGCAATACCCGCTAGCCGTTTCCTTGCAATCGGCGCATTCCGTTCCCATGCTTCTGTAGCGTATGTATCACAAGTCGATGATGCAATTAGTCTCGAGTAGACTTCACCACCACCTGTACCAAGATCCAGGACCGAGGTTGAATTGTTAATCATTGTTGCAGCCAGGGTTTCATAATCCCAGGGCATCTCGCCTCTGATTTCCTCTGGTCTAAATTGCAAATCCCAGCCTTGCAATTGCCTTGCTGCTAACTCAAATGGTTTGAGTGTTGCCACTAGATTATCCACCATGGCTAACAGCGGACCTTGTCTGGCATCCGACAATTGCGGGGGCTTCATGGATTAACTCATCGTCAGTCAGGGCGTGAACCATAAATAGCGCGAAATCGATTCGCCTTGTCATATTACTTTCCAGTGCTGGATCACCAACATGTCTGCGCCAGACTGGCAGGCCCTGGCTTTCTCCTTCTTCAAGATCACTTCCTCGAACCACAGTCCATCTGGTCTTGCTATTGAATATAGTTCTGCAAGCCTCTACCTGATCATCGAGTTCTACAAGTCGCAGGAACCGTGCGATACCACCAAAAATTTTCACCATGGTTTTTAGTTGCCAGGAATACACGTCTTTACCATCACGCGTGATATGCCAGCCGCAGGAGAAAATCAGGCGCGCATCTGGTTCCGCAAAGTCCATCACAGCCTGTGCTGTGCCTGATGAATATTGTTGAATGCCATGGAACAAGCACGGTCAACACACCGTCACATCCTGCCACTGCACGGGCAATGACATCACGATCATTGGTCGCGCCTGGCACAATTGTAATTCGATCTTTGACGTCATCGAGCTTAGATACACTTTTCTGCCTGCAAACAGCGACTACCTCGTAACCCCGGTTTAGTGAGTGTTGCACCATGTACCTGCCTAGTTTTCCTGATGCCCCAACAATACAAACTTTCTTCACTACACTT
>CBDUKY010000419.1:0-3277 GCA_965367925.1 uncultured Pseudomonadales bacterium
TGAAGTTACCGTACCATCGACAACTTTCAGATAGGGGCTCTCAAGGAAACCGTAGTCATTAGTTCGCGCATAGGTTGCCAGAGAGTTAATCAGACCAATGTTTGGCCCTTCAGGGGTTTCAATTGGGCAAACCCGACCATAGTGAGTTGGGTGCACGTCACGAACCTCAAAACCGGCCCGCTCACGAGTCAAGCCGCCTGGTCCTAATGCAGAAACACGACGCTTATGTGTGACCTCAGACAATGGATTGTTTTGGTCCATAAACTGGGATAGCTGGGCTGAACCAAAGTATTCCTTAACCGCTGCTGCAACAGGCTTTGCGTTAATCAGATCCTGCGGCATCAAACCTTCAGATTCCGCCAGACTCAAACGTTCTTTCACTGCACGTTCAACCCGAATCAAACCAAGGCGGAAAGCATTTTCAGCCATTTCACCAACAGACCGAATACGTCGATTACCCAGGTGATCAATATCGTCAACTGTGTCTTTACCGTTTCGGATGTTGATCAAGCACTTAACAACATCAATGATGTCTTCGTTAGACAGCGTGCCAGAACCCGTTTCTTCTTCTCGGCCAAGACGACGATTAAATTTCATTCGACCAACAGCAGTCAGGTCATAACGCTCTGATGCAAAGAACAGGTTATTGAACAGATTTTCTGCTGCTTCTTTTGTTGGTGGCTCACCAGGACGCATCATGCGATAGATTTCTACAAGTGCTTCGAGGCGGTTTGTCGTGGAATCAGCGGTTAACGTATCAGAGATAAATGGACCACAATCCAAATCGTTAGTGTAGATAGTTGGGAAGCTATCGAGTTTGATTTCAGCAAACTTCTCTAACACTTCTTCTGTGATAACCGTATTACAAGGTACGACAATCTCACCGGTTTCCGGGTCGACGATATCGATGGCGAGCACGTGACCACAAACATATTCACGTGGTACTTCAAGTTGCTCGAGACCAGCATCTTCCATGGTACGAATAGGACGAGCAGTAATTCGAGAGCCCTCTTCGACAATGACATTGCCATCACCGTCGGTGATCTCGAATCGCGCGGTATCACCACGTAAACGACTAGCGATCAGATTCAGGCTGTAACCATCCTCCGTAATATGGAAGGTGTCTGTATCAAAGAAGATATCCAGAATTTCTTCAGAACTGTAACCAAGAGCCCGCAGGAGAATTGTCGCTGGTAGTTTTCTTCGTCGGTCGATTCGAACATAAACACCATCTTTAGGGTCAAATTCGAAATCTAGCCATGAGCCACGCATTGGAATAACGCGGGCTGAATAAAGTAGTTTACCGGAACTGTGAGTCTTACCCTTGTCATGGTCAAAAAATACACCAGGTGATCGGTGTAACTGAGAGACCACAACCCGCTCAATACCGTTAATAACAAAGGTACCGTTTTCGGTCATGAGCGGAATCTCGCCCATGTACACTTCTTGTTCTTTAATATCTTTAATTGCTTTGTTTGATGAATCCTTATCGTAAATAATCAATCTGACTTTTACGCGTAAAGGCACTGCATAGGTCAAGCTTTGTAGCTGACACTCACGAACATCAAACGGCGGCCGACCTAGTCGGTAGCTCACATACTCAAGTGCTGCACTGCCAGAATAACTAACAATTGGAAACACTGATTTAAACGCGGCATGCAGCCCCTTACCAATTCGCTCTTCCGGGGTAACATCGTCCTGCAAGAATTCTTGATAAGACTCTACCTGAATTGCGAGCAGGTAGGGGATATCCATAACCCGGCGTAACTTGCCGAAATCTTTACGAATACGTTTCTTCTCTGTGTATGAATAGGCCATCAATGCCTCCAGCTAGGTCTTTAATTCGCCTGGCTTTTTGGCGTCAGCCAAAAAGCTCGAAAATTCAAGCACAAAAAGGCTGGACGACAAATTGCCGCCAGCCTCTTGTGCGAGTAATACCAAGATAGAGTCTCGGATTACTTAAGTTCCACCGATGCACCAGCTTCTTCAAGCTGCTTTTTAAGATCTTCGGCTTCAGTCTTGCTAGCAGCTTCTTTAACAACAGAAGGTGCGTTATCAACCATTTCTTTGGCTTCTTTCAGGCCAAGTCCAGTGATTGCACGAACAACTTTAATCGCGTTAACTTTCTTTTCACCAGCAGCAGTGATCACGACGTCAAATTCGTCCTTCTCTTCTGCAGCGCCGGCACCAGCGTCACCGCCACCAGCTGGTGCAACAGCTACTGCAGCAGCAGCAGATACACCAAACTTTTCTTCCATTGCTTCAACGAGCTCAACAACGTCCATTACGCTCATTTCTGCAATTGCATTCAAAATGTCATCTTTTGATAAAGACATGTGTCCTATCTCCAATATTTAGTTACTTTAAGAAGCTTCTTGTTGCTTTTGGTCACGGACCGCAGCAACGACACGTGTTACCTTCGTGGGTACCTCGTTCAATGTTCTTGTCAGCTTGACGACAGGCGCCAACATAACCGACATTAACATTGCCAGAGCTTGATCACGGGTTGGTAACTTGGCCAGAGCATCGATCTGTTCAGCAGGAAGTAACTTCCCACCAACACTCAACGCCTTGATTTCAAACTCACTGTTTTCCTTCGCAAAATCCTTAAAAATACGAGCTCCCGCTCCAGGATCTTCCAATGAAAAAGCCATGATGTTCGGACCAAGCAGCACGTCGTTCATACACTCGAACTCAGTACCTTCAAACGCGCGTTTAGCCAGGGTGTTACGAATTACACGCACATCCACATTCTGCTCACGGGCTGTTTTTCGCAGTGCTGTCATACCATCGACAGTGACACCACGATAATCAGCCATGACAGCAGAGAGTGCATTGCTTGCAGTTTCGTTTACCTCTGCAACAATCGCCTGTTTCTCTTTAAGTCCTATAGGCACAAGTAATACTCCTGTGTCGACTTTTAATCACTTAGCCAGGTTTCCCCGGTTAAGCACCTCGTTACACGGCGACAGGATTCAAATTCGAATCAGGTTCACCGTCTGCGCGGGCTCCCCTTTCCATTTCAGGACCGACTCATTTGCAACTAGCCTTGGAGTCCGGGAACTTAACCAGCATCTATCTATTCGATGACTGGACCTGCGGTCTTTGACGCGCCCCGGCAATTAAATTGCCAGGGATACCAAAGTCTTTTGCTACCAGCTTTCGCCGGTAATGCACCGCCCTAACAGGGCAGGCGCGAAATCAGAATTCCAACGATGATTGATCGATGGGAATACCAGCACCCATGGTGGTAGACAAAACTACCTTCTTCACATAG
>CBDUKY010000420.1:0-3256 GCA_965367925.1 uncultured Pseudomonadales bacterium
GCCAATAAGATGGCGGATCTAAAAGCCTTTCTTGCAGGGCAACCTGCAATCACTAAAGGTCTTGAGTCAGTGATCGCGACCCCAACCTCAGAATCGGCCCCGGAGATGTGGTTGCTTGGTTCGAGCGAACAGAGTGCGATTTTCGCGGCGCATTTTGAATTGCCTTATTCCTTTGCGCACTTTATTGCGCCGGATCAGTCCATGCATTGCGTACAGCAATACTTTGAGAATTGTCGCCAGGCTAAGGTGCCAGCGAGAGCCAACCTGGGGGTATTTGTGCTTTGTGCAGAAACAGAAGCCAGGGCAAAACAATTAGCGAAATGTCGTGATCTATGGCGCTTGAGATTCGAGAAGGGCGAACCTGGTCCTTGTCCAACGGTTGAGGAAGCAGAAAACTATCCTTACACCGAGGCTGAACTGACACGTCTGGCTGCACGCAACAAACATCTGATTGCAGGTACGCCAGAGCAGGTGAAACCTCAACTTGAATCTCTGGCTGCTGCACACAATGTGGATGAGCTTGTGGTAGTAACAATTTGTCACGACTTTAAGGAACGTGTTCGTTCCTACGAACTGCTCGCCAGGGCCTTTGAGTTAAAAGCCGTCAGTTAAACCCTAGGCAACTTCACTAATCTTTTTGCCGAGAAAACGCGCTTCAGCTAGCTTGTTTGCCATCACATGGGTTGGCAAATTGTGTCTTGCTGAATTGTCGTAGATTTCTCTTAAGGTTGGTGCGATGCCGTCAATATGTTCAAGCACCTTAGCGTGATCGAAACCTTCTGCAGCCATCTGTTGCTCATAGTAGATGTCGATAATGCCACCGGCATTGATTACATAGTCTGGCGCATAGAGAATGCCCTTGTGATAAAGGTATTCACCAGCCCCTGAATTAGCTAACTGATTATTTGCAGCACCTGCAACAATGGGTGCCTGCATAGCAACCAGGGTGTCAGTGTTAAGGGAGCTACCGAGTGCGCAGGGTGCATAAACGTCGACATTAGCCTTGTGCAGGATGTCGTTGTTTATCACAGTCACCCGGCTTTCTTCACAAATGCGATCAATCGCTGGTTGCCAGCGATCGGCAACATATACTTCAGCGCCATCGGCAACTAACAGCTTCACAAGGTTTCGGCCAACATTACCAACACCGTGTACAGCAATCTTGACGCCTGACAATGAGTCGGTGTTTAACTTGTATTGGACGCTAGTCTTAATTCCCACATAAACGCCGTAGGCAGTTGATGGGGAAGGGTCCCCACTTGCTGTCTGACCATTTTTAAGTTGTCGGTTATGGATGCCAGCAACATGTCGGGTCTGGGTAGCCATCACCTTTAAGTCATCAACAGTCGTACCTGAATCTTCTGCGCCAATATAGTGGCCCTTGAGGTTGTCGATAAATTTTCCCATGGCGGTAAACAGCGCATCAGTCTTGTCTGTTTTAGGGTCTGCAACAATAACGGATTTGCCACCGCCTAAAGGTAGGCCAGCCATGGCAGATTTATACGTCATTCCTCGCGACAGACGGAGCACATCGGTAATCGCTTCAGATTCATTCTGGTAGGGTTGGATACGACAGCCACCCAGCGCAGGGCCCAGATTCCTATTGTGAATTGCAATGAATGCGAGCAAGCCTGCGTCTTTATCTTCACAACGAACCACGCGTTCGTGATCATCAAAATCTTCAAAGTGTTTGGTATCAACTTCCTGAATATACATCTTCAATTCCACTAATTTCTGTCGTCAATAATGTTGCGTTTATCTGGATCGGATAGGGCGGCATTAAGCCGCTTTGGGGTCAAACAGCTGTATTGGCTCCGCCTTCGCGTTCAGTTTGATTAGCAAGCGATCTCTTTCAGCTAATGCCAGCTTGTGGTTTCTCTCTTTGATATAGCCAAAGCCGCGGACTTTTTCCGGAATTTCTAGCAATTGCTTAAGGCTGTTTTCGTCAGCTGCCGAGATATCGCCTGCCTTTAAGTAGGCGAGTACATCGTCGATGATTTGCTGATATTCCTTGATCATCTGTCGTTCGAGTTTTCTGTCCTTTGTGTAACTAAAAGGATCAATCGCCTTACCCCGTAAAAATTTAAACGACGCGAGAATTTTAAAGACCGGCAGTATCCAACCACCCAGGGTAATCTTCTTTGGTAATCGCGTGTGCCTATCTATGGGGGCAATTAATGGCGGTGCAAGATGGAAAGATAACTTGTAGTCACCTTCGAATTCTTCTGCCAGTGCGGCTTTGAACCGACCGTCCGTGTAAAGTCGTGCGACCTCGTACTCATCCTTGTAGGCCATGACCTTAAATAGATTCTCGGCGGCGCTATAGGTGAGCGACTCTGATGCAAGGGCCGCGATTTGTTTGACGCGCGCATTATACTGATCTGCGTAGGCTTTGTCCTGATACTGGCAAAGATATTCGTATCGATGCTTGATCAGGTCCTCGAGGTCTAGCTCATCAATAACTTCATGGTCTTCAATGTCAATTTGAGCCGGTGCATAGCAAAACAAGCGACCAAGGTTAAAGGCTTTTTTGTTGTCTTCTACCGCGGCACCATTGAGCTCAATTGCGGCCATAATCGCCTCACTACTGATTGGTATAAGACCGCGCTGGTAGGCATAGCCCGCAAGATAAATATTCGCGGCCATATTGCCACCTAACAGCTGTTCCACAGCGAGACTAGCGTTGATAAAGTCAGTCGTCTCCTCACCGACGCATTCTTCAATAATGCTATGCATGGAATGAGCAGGAAATTGCGCGTCCGGATTACGGGTAAATTCCGCTGTCATAGCTTCATGGCTATTGATAACCGCAGAGGCCTGCCCACGATGCACCTTGACCATGGAATCATTAGATGCAGCCACCACAAGGTCGCAACCAAGTACCAGCTTCGCGCCACCGGCAGCTATGCGTGCTGCATGAATATCATCGGGATCATTGGCAATCTGTAGATGGGTAATAACAGCGCCAAATTTCTGTGCCAGGCCGGTCATATCGAGCACCGAGGCACCTTTGTTTTCAAGGTGCGCTGCCATCCCGAGGATTGCGCCAAGGGTTGTCACACCTGTACCACCCACGCCTGCGAGCACGATGCCATAGGGCAGGGTGAAGGTTGGTAGTGTAGGTTCAGGAATATTTGAAAAATCAAACTGTCGATCTGCGGCTTCACCATGTTTGAGTTTTCCGCCTGTAACCGTGACAAAGCTTGGGCAAAAACCTTTGATACAGCTCATGTCTTTGTTGCAACTGGATTGTTCA
>CBDUKY010000421.1:0-3253 GCA_965367925.1 uncultured Pseudomonadales bacterium
CCTAACTGGGTCTTCAAAATATCAAGGTTCAGGTCGAATGGATCAACATTGAAATTACTCATCAACCAGGGGCTAGTGGTCTGCTGCAACCAGTGAATAAAGCCGGGCACACTTTGGATCAACGCTGAGATTTCGGAGATCAACATGGGCAAAAGCAGACCAACTCCAAGCACTAGAATCAGAGAAATGAGCAAGAAGACCAGGACAACACCACCCGTTCTACCCACATAAGCCTCTATGCGATCTACCAGCGGATCACCAAGGTAGGCAATGGCCATGCTGACCAGAAACGGGGTAAGGATAGGTTGCAGCGCGTATACCAACAAAACGGTAAAGGCGAATCCGACCAGCACAAAAATCTTCTGTACGGTGTCCAATCCGTTCACAGTAAGCGCCTTGTCATTTCACTAATCAAAAGAGCCACCTGTATTGAAGTTTGCGGCCACTACTATTTAGAAGCAGCATTTTTTTATCAAGGTCGATAATTTCAACTAGCTGTTCGAGTCGCCCTTCCGTGCTTAATTTGAAGGTCACGGTGTCATCTTTGACATCAACCACGTCGGTAACAAGCACTGGCGTCAAGGATTGCAAATAAGCCAGTGTGTCAGCGTAGTCTTTGGCACTATCAATCGCTTCTATCTGCAATTCGACCTGGCCCTGGGAGGAACCAACGGCAAATCGATGAGCCAGATCATCCGCGAGGCGGTCCACCACATCGGTAATCAGCTCAGTTGGGGTAAAGGCAACATTTTCAAACCCTTGCCAACGATCATCAATGCGATAGTTCCAATTGGCCCGCCATTGGCCAGAATTTAACTGCTGAACCCGACCTGTGAGGACACTATCGGGATTATATCGTCCAGATGCGGTATCGATCCGTTCAAGAAATGCTCCCCAGACCTCGGCTGTTGAGAGATTGGCGGCATCTTCAATATCAAGGAGCGGATATAACAGCGGCAAACCGCGCTCCCTTGCTAGATCGTTCATGGCAGTCACAAGTTCACTCTGGTCATTTTCCCCAATGAGCCTTCGGCCATTGGCATCTGAAACCGCCAGCCACAACATTATGCCTGGTCGATTGCTGCCCCAGACAGGGAAACCAGCGTCTCTTAACAAACCTGCAATCGCGCTCGGTTCAAATTGCAACCTCAGGATACGACCCTTTACCAGCTTGTCTCCAACGGGGAATTCCCGGTCAGTGGCCTGGTAGCTATACTGATAATAAAATTCTTCAGGTTTTCGCAAGGCATCCCGCACTAGCGGGCTATCGGTAACATCCTTGGTGCCAGAAATTCGTACTAGCACCTGCGTCAAACCAGCTTTGGCCCCTGAACGCAGCTGTTCATCGGTCTGCGCTGTCACAAACACCTCAGAGACATAGAGGTCTTCAACAGGCAGCGCAAAGCACACCACTGGCAGCAAGAGTGAAAAGAGAACAAATAAATGCTTTTTAAAAATACCGATATCCTTAACCTGGCGCATATTCAGCCAATATTCACGCTCATTGACGTATGATGATGATATTCAATGAACTACTGTAACCTGAATCATCAAAATAGACTGAATTGTTTGCTGCGATAGTGATCCAAATTGTCATAGACTCACTATGCATTTACAAGAGACAAGTTCACAAACTCAGGCGACGACCGTTGAGAATGGAAGCGACACCGATGAAATTATCCACATTTTGCTCACTGGCATTTGCGCTGCTGGTGATAAGCAGCCAATCACTGGCTGAGCCGACGCTTTTTAAGGCAATTTACAAGGCCGATTACAAGGGACTACCAATAAGTGCAAAAGGCATACGCGAGCTTAGTCGCGCTGAAGATGGCACATTTACCCTTTCTTCAATTGCCACATCACTATTTGCCTCAATTACCGAGACGTCGCAGTTCAAGCTAGATGAAAACAAACTCATTCCGCTTGAATACCAATACCATCGTTCAGGTATTGGCAAAAAGCGTGACGCAACCCTCACTTTCGACTGGGAAAGCAATACGGTTTTAAACAATGTCCAACAAAAGCCCTGGAAGATGGACGTTCCCCTTGGCGTGCTCGACAAATTGCTCTACCAATACCAGCTTCGTGAAGATCTGTTCACTGCCTACAAAACTGGTGCTGATTGGCCTGACCTTGAATATGTCGTAGCGGATGGCGGTCGACTCAAGACCTACAATTTTGAGGTCATCGGTGAAGAAATGATCGATACCCCTGTCGGCAAAATCAAAACGATCAAGGCCACAAGGGTCCGCGACGATCGCAATCGCACATCAACCTTTTGGTTAGCACCGGACTATGAATTCCTGTTGGTACGATTCCAGCAGATAGAAAGCGATGGTGGTGGTTTTGAACTGCTGCTCAAGGAAGCCGTTTTCAACGGTAAACCTATCTAACTTCCTTCCTCAGGTCTTAGGCAGGGTCACACCACGCTGACCCTGATATTTACCACCCCTGTCCTTGTAAGACGTTTCACATTCCTCGTCAGACTCAAAGAACAACATCTGCGCAACCCCTTCATTGGCATAAATTTTTGCTGGCAAGGTCGTGGTATTGGAAAACTCGAGGGTTACATGCCCTTCCCACTCGGGTTCCAAGGGTGTGACGTTAACGATGATACCGCATCGAGCGTAAGTCGACTTACCAAGGCAAATGGTTAGTACATTCCGTGGGATTTTGAAATATTCGACGGTTCTAGCCAGTGCAAATGAGTTTGGTGGAATGACGCAAATTTCGCTGCTAACGTCGACAAAGCTTTTCTCATCGAAGGCTTTTGGGTCAACGGTAGCAGAATGGATATTGGTGAAGACTTTGAACTCATTGGAGCAACGAACATCGTATCCATAGCTAGATGTACCATAGGAAATTAGCCGTCGACCTTCGTCTTCTCGAACCTGTCCGGCTTCGAATGGGGATATCATATTGTGTTGTTCCGCCATCTGACGTATCCATCGATCTGACTTTATTGACATGCTTTTCCCCGGGGCGAAATAAAGGAGCGAATAATACAGGAGCAAGGTATAGCGGACTAGCTTTGTTGATACTCGGCCCGCCGGGCTTACCCCACAGGCTCACGATTACTTCATAGATGTTCGTCTCCAGAACCAGTCCCTGTTTTCTATGGCCGCACATCCATGTGCTAAGCCTTCCCCATCCATGGGGCGGCTTTTAGCCTCCGAAAACAGGGACTGGCTCTTACGACTATGGCGATAGTACGGATATGTCTCGACGAGGCCGAACCAGATAATTCCAATGC
>CBDUKY010000422.1:0-3246 GCA_965367925.1 uncultured Pseudomonadales bacterium
ACTTCCCCCAATGACCACCCTGGTTTTATTCTTGGATTGTTCGTATAAAAATTCGGGATAGGAATATATTTTTAACCCCAATTCCTGAGCTCTTAAAAGCTCCGGATTATCTGCCTTGGCATGCATCACTGTGCCTGCATAACAGAGTCGTACATCTGCATCTCGATTGAGACTGTGGGCATCTATGCGTGCCACCTGGGGTGTAATATCTGCCCGAATGCCCATCATGCGACCGGAAATCTGGTCAGTCACTTTAAAGGTTTTCAAGTCCAGGTCAGTGCCTGTCCCTGTTAGCAAGGAATCCAGGAACTCCACCATTGGCGGAATAACCAGTTCGTATCCCCAGCCGCTGAATAGATCCAGCAGTTGTCTACGGGTTTTTTCAAGATTCGCCGCTTCCGGTGGCAGGACTTCCTGCACGCCATCTGGCAAAAGCCAGCGATCAACAATACTCATGGTTATTCACTATCGACACGTTGTAATCAGGCATTTATTAAATACAGTAAACCGGTTCCGAGTATCATGCTCGCAAACCCAATAATTCTCATGGTCTGATCATCGACTTCTGCCAACATCGCAACCATCTCTTTCCAACGGGCTGGATAGAGGAAAGGCATAATACCTTCAATCACCAGCACCAGGCACAAGGCCACGCCCACATCGTGCCACATGTCTTGTATCCCAATCATTCAAAAAAAAACCGGAGCAAATCACCCCGGTTTATGGAAGTTTACCCTGATGTGCTAGTTGGTACTACTGTTCAAGTATTTAAAGAAGTCGCTATCAGGTTTGATCAAGAGAATATCTCCCTTGTTTGAGAAGGTATTACGATAAGCCGTCATACTTCTGTAGAACTTGTAGAATTCCACGTCCTTATTAAAGGCTGATGCGTAGATCGAGGCTGCCTCGGCATCCCCACTACCGCGAATGGCTTCTGCTTCTGCATAGGCTTCTGCAAGAATGATCTCACGACGCTTTTCTGCATCAGCTCGGACACCTGCCGCTAGTTCTTGACCCTGAGCACGATGCTCTCTTGCCTCGATATCCCGCTCGGTATTCATTCGATTGTAAACCGACTGGCTAACTTCCTGAGGCAAATCGATCTTCTTCACCCGGACATCAACAACTTCTACACCGAATTCAGTTTTCGCTACCCCATCAATACGCTTGGTAAGGACAGACATAAGTTCATCACGCTCACCTGAGACAACCTCATGCAAACTACGGTTAGCAATCTCGTCCCGCAGTCCTGTATTGATACGCTGTCGCAGCAGATCCTCAGCACGCAGAACATCGCCAGATGTTGCGGTGTAAAACAGCTGTGCATCATTCACCTTGAATTTGGCAAAAGAATCCACGATGACCGCTTTTTTCTCCAGGGTTAAAAATCGCTCTGCTGGCGCATCCAGGGTTAGTACCCGCCCATCAAACTTTCGCACGGTGTTAATAAAGGGTTTCTTTACATGCAACCCAGGTGGGATGTCCGCCCGGACCACCTTACCAAATTCAAGCAGGACAGCTCGCTCGAGTTCGGTCACGACAAATATAGAATTCATTGCCACAACAGCAAGAATTAACGAAATAAATCCAATCACTGCACCTTTAGTAGACATTAGTTTCTATCCCTCCGTGTCGTTGCGCCACGATTGCCAGTATTGTTATCGCGAGTCAGGCTGCTTGAATTGCTGCCACCAACATTACTTGTGCGCGGAGTTGACCCTGTTGAGTTTTCCATAATCTTATCGAGTGGTAGATAAATCATATTATTTCCACCATCAACATCGATCATCACCTTGGTGCTGTTCGACATGACTGACTCAAGGGTATCTAAATAAATACGTTCTCTTGTGACCTCAGGAGCAAGCTGATATTCCACATAAAGCTTGTTGAAACGTGCCGCCTCACCAGTCGCCTGGGCGATAACACGTTGCTTATAACCTTCCGCCTCTTCAAGTAGTCGCTGGGCCTCACCACGGGCTTCAGGCACAACCTGATTTGCGTAGGCGTCAGCCTCATTACGAACCCTGACCTCGTCTTCCTTGGCCTTGATTACATCATCAAAGGCTGCACGAACAGCATCAGGTGGTGCAGTTTCATCAATATTGACCTGGGTTATGGTAATACCCGTACCATAGCGGTTCATATATTCCTGAATCCTTGCCTGCACTTCGACACCAAGTGCTGCACGACCCTCTGTCAGCACATCATTCATCACAGCACTACCTACCTCGTGTCGCAATGCGCTTTCAGTTGCCTGAATCAAACTCACACCAGGATTTTTCACCCTTAGCAGGTACTGCTTAACATCACCAATCACATATTGGACTGTCATATTGACAACCTTGACGATGTTTTCGTCTTCCGTGAGCATCTCAGAGTCAATCCTGATATCTCTAACCCGGGTGACGTTTTCTTTTAAAACCTGATCAATTATTGGCGGATTCCAGTGTAGGCCTGGCAAGACAATATCCGGCTGGACTTTACCAAACCGGAGCACAACACCCCGCTCCTGCTGGTCAATGGTATAAACACCCATCCCAAGCCAAATCAGCAATAGCAGACCAAACCCTATTGCAAACACACCCTTATTAAAACCAGGCCCCGCGGTAGCACCACCGCCACTGCCAGAGCGCTTTCCACCGAACATATCGGATAGGCTGTTTTGTAACTTCTTAAATGCTTCATCCAGGTCAGGGGGTCCTTGATCATCTCGATTACCCCAGGGATCTTTTCCGCCCTGATTGCCGCCACCGGGCTCATTCCACGCCATTATTTCTCTCCAAAAAATACAACCCTGAAATCAGGGTAATTTGTTATTTTCCCACTAAACTGCAGCCTAGTCATAGCCCACTGAACGTTTTAGTTCATCCAACCAGTCTTCAGTAAAATATTCACTTAAACCAAGGGCTTCGATATCAGCGCCAGATTTGCGCACTATTCGTTCAAGGGTCGATGCCTCAATCCTGATATGGAGCAACATGGCACCATCCTCTGCTGTGCTTTCTTCAATCACAGCACCAGAATCGAACAACTGGGCACGCAGTTGACCCTGTGCAGGGTGTAGCTTTAACGTTGTATCGACAATATCACCCGAGACTAACTGAGTGATCGCCTCGATTAGCAAATCTAGACCCTGACCATGTAGACCGGAAACCCAGACTCTGGTTGGCATGCCCTTGTCATCAAGATCCACTCTGGGCGCCTCTTCGAGCAGGTCTATCTTGTTATAAACCAGCAATTGCGGGA
>CBDUKY010000423.1:0-3242 GCA_965367925.1 uncultured Pseudomonadales bacterium
GATAGCCTTATCAACATCCTTATTTGCCACAGAGAGCGTCAGATTGCTCAAAGAAACATATTTAGCGGTTCCCGCCGGCAGGGAATTTACCCAGGCGATGCTGTCATCAGGGTTTGATGAATACCAGTTAGCCGCAATCTGAGATGCAATTGCCGGTGCATAGTCTTGCTCAATCCGATCTGAGATCGCAGCAGCAG
Organism: uncultured Pseudomonadales bacterium; assembly: GCA_965367925.1. Taxonomy (GTDB): domain Bacteria; phylum Pseudomonadota; class Gammaproteobacteria; order Pseudomonadales; family Azotimanducaceae; genus JAHRVQ01. The sequence continues at coordinate 198 of CBDUKY010000423.1, forward strand.
CGCCTTCTGGATCCTGGTGAGACCAGTTCATCAACGCTCTCTGAACAGCGACTTCATAACCAGGTTCTGAATCATAGCCCTCTAGCCAGCTAATGGCAGCCTGGGGGTCAGTTCTAGATTTATAGCGGGCGATGCCACTGAGCAATTGTTGACGAAAATCAGGGTCCGAGGTTTGCTCCAATTGGCGCTCGGCACTGGTAATCGTCTTGTCATTTACCGCATTTGCGAGGGTTGTTAAGACCAACTGGCGATTAGTACTTGCCTGTTCCATGAGCCAGTCAAATCCTTCTTGCGGTTGTGCTCGAATGTAAGCTCTGGCCAGGGTGTGTTTTAAACTATCCTGCTGTGACACTGGCAGGGTTGCCAGATAGGCGAGCGCTGCTTTCGGGTCCAACTCTATCCAGCGAGACAACATAGGCTGTAGCGGCGAGGTATTGCCGGTTCGTGCGATAAACGCTTCGATCACAGGTATAGCATCAACCGGGTTTTGGTAAGCCATTTGAATGAGCATATTTACTTCGAGATTCGTTTTCTCTGGGTGATACTGCTGCACATATGACAGGGCGGCAGCCGGGTCATTATTTGCATAGCTCGACAGCGCTTGTTGTAGCAGCATCTCTCGCTGTGTGGCATTGGGTATTGAATTGATGGCAGCAAGCGCTGCGAGGGGGTCCCGTTGAACCCAACGAAAGATCGCGTTTTGGAGCATAGAATTTCTCATGCCGCCGGTTTCCTGCAGGGCAAGTCTAAAGGCATCAGCCGGTGCCATCTGTTCAGATCTAGCCTGGCGAATCATCCGGTCGCTATTTGGACCAAGCGCCGTCGCGATTTCATTTTCAAAACCCGCAGCGAGAACAATGGGATCTTTTAGCAATCGTAAGCCGAGTTGGGTTTTTATGATTGGATTGGTGATGGTTAAAAAATAGTCAATTGCACCTTCAGGATCGTGGCGAACCCAGCTAGTAACAATGTGAGGTATAAACTGTTGCTTATCGAACTGACGGTGCGCCTCAATAAAACTGATTGCATCAAGGGGGTCTAGTGAGGTGTATTTCTCGAGGAAAATACTCACCAGATTATAGTTAAACAATGCATCCTGGGATCGAATAGCCTCAAGCATGTAAGCCTTTAGAAGTTCGATAGATGCCTTGTCAGCAAGCTCATGGGCGAGCAAAAGCTGGTCGAAGACCAGATTAAGGGCCTTGATATCAGCCAGACCCCTGGTACTTTGTTTTTGTGATTCAGGTGTAGGCGCAAAAGGGCTGGCAAGCGCCCTGTTAGCGGCGACCGATTTGCCTGCTGACGAGGTTGTTGGGCTCGCTATGTCACTGCTGCTTGAAATTGTCTCGCCTTGTATATTTCGAGTGAGCAGGTATCCACCAAAGAACCCGCTCAACCCGAATATCAAAGCAATAATTACATACTTCAAGCTAGCCTGTAGCATAGCTTTTTCCCATAGGTTATTTCTTCTTACGGCTGCGAGCGCTGCCTTCTCCAGCATTGCTCATGTCCATGATTTGATCTTCATGACTGAGGAAAGTTTCATAGCTGGCATCAAGGCCAAGTGAAACGCCATCGTTACTAAACATCGAAGCAGTGGAGAAGTTGCCGGCAGCGGCTTGAATGATCTTGCCGGTTGGCGCATTTTCACTGGCCATATAGATGACTGCCGGGGTCACAAGAGCAGGTGCGCGTTCTGGTGGTGGATTATCAACATCAATATCCGGCCGACCAGGAATAGTCGCTGTCATGCGAGTCGCTGCACCAGGGGCTAGACAGTTAATATGAATATTCTTCGAGCGACCTTCGATCGCCAACACATTCATAAAGCCGACCATCGCCATCTTTGCTGCACCATAGTTTGCTTGACCAAAATTCCCCCAGACACCAGAACCGGATGAGGTACAGATGATCCGTCCGTAATTTTTCTCATACATGATTGGCCAGGCTGCGTGAGTCACATAGGCGGTGCCGTTCATATGGACATTCATGACCAGATCCCACTCATCAAGCGTCATCTTCTTAAAGGATTTGTCCCGTAGAATCCCCGCATTGTTCACCAGAATATCAATGGTACCGAAGGCATCAACTGCATCCTGGATAATTGATTTTGCGCCAGCTCGATCGGATACTGAGGCCTTATTGGCAATCGCAGTACCACCTGCTGCGACAATCTCCTCAACCACGGCATCAGCGGCATCGCTGGAACCCGCACCGTCGACGCTCGCGCCAAGATCGTTCACCAGGACCTTTGCCCCACGTCTGGCAAACTCGAGTGCATGGGCTTTTCCCAGCCCGCCACCTGCACCAGTGATGACGACAACTTTCCCTTCAAATTCGCTCATAGCTTCCCTCTTTTGTTGTTTCTGCCAGCAGAGGATAGAACAGTAGCAACCCTGGCTGGCACTGACTATTGGTAACGTTTTCTGCTGTCCATAGATAAACAGCCTGAGAAGGTTATAACACCGAGCGGTGCAGCAACTAAAGTCCTAGGGCTTAAGAATCGAGGGAAACATTCTGGAATTGCAGTTGATTTAGGGTGTAGTAGATGCCTTTCTGAGCCATCAAATCCTCGTGTTTGCCGAGTTCCTTCACTTCACCATGCTTCAATACCAGGATCCTGTCAGCTTCCTGGATAGTTTGTAGGCGGTGAGCAATCAAGATGGAGGTACGACCATCCATTATGGTCTTCAGGGCTTCCTGGATCATCTGCTCTGTTTCTGTATCGATACTGGCGGTCGCCTCATCGAGAATAAGAATTTCAGGATCACTGGCGAGCACCCTGGCAAAGGCAAGAAGTTGCCGCTGGCCTTGAGATAGATTCTGGCCACGCTCTACAAGCGGTGTGTCATAACCCTGGGGCAGGGGTTCGATAAACTTATCTGCATTCACCAGGCACGCCGCCTCGATAGCCGCTTCACGAGTAATATTTGGGTTACCGAGCATAATGTTATCTAGAATTGAGCCTGAGAAGATGTGGAAGTCTTGCATGACCACACCAATCTTTCGTCGCACGTCGGTAGACTTAATGGCGTTGAGATCGAT
>CBDUKY010000424.1:0-3235 GCA_965367925.1 uncultured Pseudomonadales bacterium
CCAAGTAGAGCAGACCCTGTGTACACAGATTCAATATCGGAGAATTTGACGTCGGCATCTTCGAGTGCCGCACGAACGGCGGTAAGTCCGAGTGTGACGTAACTTGTTTCGCTTAATCTGCCGTAAGGATGCAAACCTATGCCCACGACATAGACTGGTCGCATATCACCAAGTGTTTTCTTCATTTGTATTGCTCGATTTGCGTGGGTATAAAAAATAGATTTGCAGCCTCATTTTCTGGGCTGTGCTTTACAACAGCTTCAACTGTTGTGCCTGGCTTGATGCTATTCCGGTGTTCATTATCTAGTAGCGCCCGGACGTTAAAGCCCTGTTCAAGTTCGATGACACCTACTGTGAAACCACTACTATCACCTGCCTTTGGTGGTGGCGGCGTCGTTGTTAATGCTTTTACCTGGCCACGGGCGACAAATTCTGCGCTATTGAGTGCAGATAGATCTGCGCCACAAGCTTCACAGCCGTAGGGATTGGGTGGGAAAAAGTCTCGATTGCACCGGGTGCAATGTTGGCCTATCAGCATGGGAGGCTCGGTGTCTGTGCGGTAGAGCTCTGTCGGCATCATAGTTTGCTCTAAATTCTTCTAGGTGGTTGTAGTGCCAGATAATATTTCTTGACGTGAAGAATAGTCAATAGCTATATTCACCAATTGTCCAATTATAAATATTGTCACGTGAGAGGGATATCGACATGCCAGAGGTAGAGGGAAAGGAAGTTAACTTTCCAGACTGGTTTAATTCTGACATGCCAGAGAGAGACGGGTGTGTTCTTGCCAGACTCCTGGATGTCGGGGCTGAGCAACATCCAGAAAGGCTGTTTGCTGTTTTCGAAGATGGTCCTCAATGGACCTATGCGGAAACGCGCATGTTGGCTCGTCAAGGTGCGCAAGGGTTGCAGGCATTAGGTCTAGAAAAGGGCGATAGTGTTCTGGCCTGGCTGCCAAACGGTCCGGATATGGTGCGGAGCTGGTTTTCCATCTGTTATCTCGGTGCTGTTTTTGTACCTGTGAATCTGGCCTATCGAGGAAACTTACTGGAGCATGTGATTAGAAACTCGGGCGCGAAATCTATGGTAGTCCATGCTGATCTAGTCGAACGATTGCAGGGCTTAGATCTTTCTCAGCTAGAAACAATAATCGTCATGGGAGACGTACCGAATGTGAATGTTCCTGTGCCCTTGCTGTCTGCTGATACGCTAGATGGTGATGAGTCGAAGCTTCAAGCCATAGAAGCGCTTGAGCCATGGGACACGATGGCGATCATCTACACATCTGGTACCACTGGCCCGTCTAAGGGGGTACTTTGTTCTTACTTCCACTATTACACAGTCGGTGCGTTAGCAGTTGGTTTTATGGAAGAGCATGAACGCTGTCTGATTAGTATGCCGCTATTTCACCTGGCTGGTACTGGCAGCATATTTGGTGCGTTAACTTGCCATGCATCTGTCGCTGTAGTGGAAGGCTTTAGTACCGATAAGTTCTGGGACCAAATTAGAAAATACAATTGTGCGACCCATTGCGGTCTTGTTGGGAGTGTCGGTGCATTTCTTTGTCAGCGGCCACCAGCTGCTGATGATAAAGATAATCCCCTGCGCCGGGTAATGGTGGCGCCAGCAGATGACAGAATCAGAGAGCTGGCAGCAAGACACGACTTTGAATTCTTTACCGGTTTCGGTATGAGTGAAGCGCCAATGCCGCTGCTAAGTGAGATGAACCCAACAGAACCCAGATACTGTGGCGTCGTACGTGACGGCATGGCGTGCCGGATTGTCGATGAGAATGATATTGAAGTTGAGGTGGGTACAGTAGGTGAGCTAATTATCAGGGCTGAACTACCCTGGTCCTTGAATAGTGGATACGTCAACGCACCTGAAGCAACGGCGCGTGCCTGGCGCAATGGCTGGTTCCATACAGGTGATGGTTTTTATAAGGATGCAGAGGGGCGCTACTTCTTTGTCGATCGACTAAAAGATTCTATACGTCGTCGAGGTGAGAATATTTCCTCCATTGAAGTAGAGCAGGTGGTGCTGGGTTACGACGATGTGCTTGATGCAGCAGCGATTCCAGTACCAAGCGATTTTGCTGAGGATGAAGTAATGGTTGTGGTGCAACCAAAGCAAGGCTGCACAATTAGATCTGAGGATTTAATTGAATACCTTATCCCAAAGATGGCGCATTTTATGGTGCCACGCTACATTCGCTATATGGATGCACTACCCAAAACACCGACCAACAAAGTCCAAAAGGCGCTCCTGCGCGAACAAGGTGTTACAGCTGATACCTGGGACAGAGAAAAAGCCGGTATCGTTTTAAAAAGAGAAAAGCTTAAGTAGCTTAACTTTTTTTAGGCTTGCTAATTAAATCCCTGGAGTAATGAACCCATGAAGTTGTCTGTTGAATTTCCGAGCGTCTCATATCGTGAAGGACCTGAGGCCATTATTCGGCTCGGCAAGGCTATTGAAGCAATTGGCTTTGACCAGATCGATATGTTCGATCACGTCGTCATGTCCTATCCAATGGAAGGTCGGGAAGCGCCCGTCTATCCACCTCAGATGCCAATTCTTGAAGCCTTTATGACCTTGAGCTTTCTCGCTGCAGAGACATCACGTGTTGGTTTAGGTACGGAGGTGTTGGTGCTGCCGCAACGGCATCCGGTATTGGTCGCAAAGCAAGTGAGTAGCCTTGATACCTTGTCAGGTGGGCGAGTTCGTCTCGGTGTCGGGGTTGGCTGGCAAGCGTCGGAGTATGAGGCATTAGGGGAGGATTTTGGCAATCGGGGCCGCAGAATGAATGAAGCCATCCAACTCATTCGAGCTTGCTGGGGTGAAGAAAAGGTTAACTTTAATGGAGACTTTTACCAGCTGGCAGCAATGGCCATGGAACCAAAGTCTCCCCAGGGCAAGCAGTTACCAATTTGGATCGGTGGCGCATCGGAGCGCGCATTGAAAAGGATTGGTGAACTTGGTGATGGTTGGTTAGCCGGTGCTGACGACCCACTGTTAGCGGCGCAAATGTTAGGAAAGATTCGCCGCTACGCTGAGGATGCCGGGCGCGACCCGGCGGCGATTAGCGCTCAGATGATGCTAAATATGCCACCTCGTAGTGAGGGTAGTAAGGATTTTTATAATAACCAGGATGCTCTACTTGAAAGGGCAGAGCAGATTGCAGATTGCGGTTTTGACTGGATATCCGTCAATGCCACGGAGATATTCCAGGCAGGTG
>CBDUKY010000425.1:0-3218 GCA_965367925.1 uncultured Pseudomonadales bacterium
CTTTACCAGCGTCACCCCTGGTGACACCTTCCCCCCCTCGGTAAATTCAGAAGAGACTGAAATGATCCGACCAGCAATTTGCGAAACCAGATTAACGTCGGTTCGCGATCGGACTTCACCACCTGTTGTAACCTGCAAGGCAACGTCTGCCTGTTCCGCAGATTCAACATACACGCTCAGTGGCCGAGGCGGCTCAACCTTTTTATCAGGTTCCGGCTTGGCAACGTCTAGCAGTACAAAACCACCGATGGCCAGGCCAATAATTGCCAGCGGTGCGACTATTTTCAGGATATTTTTCACTACTTGACCAACTTAAACTTAGATATTGCAGAGTATGACGCAGCGGGTCGGGATTAGGTTTGAATATTCGTTAAATTAACGTCCATATACGCCCAACGGAATCAATGGCTACACACCGCGGCATTCCTGACATATACCTGGGGATGAATTCCCGTGGGACAGGGTTTTTACGATAAGTTGATCACTATCTAGCCAATCGTGTGCGATAAGGCTTACATCCAATCCGTGACACAAGAAATAGAATAGTCACATTGTGATAGCGGAACCCTAGATGCAAGATCGACAAGTGATGGTGGTTGGGATGTTGTTTTTCACTTGGATTAGCACAACCTTACCACTGCTGGTACTGGTAATGGCTGTGATGGCAATACCTGATTTCAATATCAGTATGTTGCATATGCACTATTCACCCGTTTACATCGTCTGCGCCATGCTGCTGTCGGCAACTGGTTGCTACCTATTGCCTGGGGGTATCGAACGGATTCGTGCTCACCGCTACCTGACCATCGCCTACTTTGATCTCGCCTTATTGCTGACCCTGTTTTACATCTTCGTCCAGCAGTCGGCTTCAATACCACTGCTGGCCTACATCGGGTTCAACCTGTATGTCACCTATGATCTGTTTAACGAGGCTAATTGGCCGCCGCCAACTGGGCAATAATCCAGGCATTAACCTGATTTTCCAATATAGGTAAAGGTAAGGCACCACTGCCTAGCACCGTGTCGTGAAAGCCGCGGTAGTCAAACTTGTCCCCAAGTTGCTGTTGCGCCCGGTCGCGCAATTCAAGAATTTTCAACATACCAATCTTGTAAGCTGTTGCCTGGGCTGGATTGTTAAAGTAACGGCGAATCTCAGAGCGAATTTTGACAGCAGGGTCAGGAGAATTCGCTAGACCGTAGTTCACTGCCCTGGCTTCAGACCATTGCTTTGCATGAATCCCTGTATCAACCACCAACCGAATCGCCCGCCAGAGCTCACCGGTTAAGCGGCCAAAGTCGGCATAGTCATCCTTGTAAAAACCCATGTCCTTACCAAGGTATTCAGCGTAGAGCCCCCAACCTTCACTGAAAGCCGTGTAGCCATGATGGGTACGAAAACGAGGAATACCCTCTAGCTCCTGCTGGATTGAGAGTTGCATATGATGGCCTGGAATACCCTCGTGATAGGTAAGGTTTTCCAACCTGTACACCGCTGCCGCCTGCATATCTATTAGATGGGCATAGAAAACCCCAGGCCTTGAGCCATCTGGTGTACCGCGAAAGTAATGGGCAGCACCACCAGCTTGTTCTCGATAGGACTCAACCCTTTTAACCTCTAAATCTGCTTTCGGCAGGATGCCAAAATATTCAGGCAGTTTGCCTTTGATACCTTCAACATAATCTCTGGCCAATTGAAGATATTTTTCCCGCCCTTCATCGGTACTTGGGAAGTAAAACTGTGGGTCAGTTCGCATAAAGACAAAAAATTCTTGTAAGCTGCCATCAAAGCCGACCCTGTTTTTTATCTCATTCATTTCCTTATGAATCCGTGCAACTTCACGGAGGCCAATGGCGTGAATTTGATCTGCGGTCAATGGCAAGGTGGTCATTGCAGTCAAGGCATACTGATAATATGCATCACCATCCGGCAAAGAAGATGCACCCCTGGCCTCAGCCGTGGTGTGCTTGATATCGTCTTCCAACCAGGCAATGAGATTCTCATAAGCTGGCAATACATGTTTAAGCATTGCCTTCTTTGCTTGCTTGTTAAGTCTCCTGGCTTCTCGTTTTGAGATTTTTCCATCAGCTTCAAGGGCAGCAATCTTCCCTGTGATGTCAGTCCACAATGCGGTTGATGTGGTGGCACCTTCGACAAACGGCGCACCATCAATCACTCGTTTACTTTGTGAGATTGCAATGTCGTAATCAAAGTATGGTGCTCTAATGCCTAGCTCTGCAGAGTGTTTCGCTCGTGTCAGATATTGACCAAGATATCGGTCAACCTGCTTAAGGCGTGAGATATAAGCACGCATGTCTGACTTATCGTCTACTTTATGGTTGCTAATCAGGGATCGAGGAATACTGGTATGTGGCCCCCTGCGACCAAAGATATATCGATGGTACCGGTAGGGTTGCCCGGCTTTGCTACGCTCATACAGGAACTGCCAGAGATCCCAGGAGATTTTGCCCTGTTCATCCAGTGCATTCCGATCGAACTTCTCTTTCATCCTCGCGACACTAGCTTCGCGCCAGGCAAAGACTTTTTCACTATGTGCTATGGACGCATCATCAAGTTCGCCATAGTCAGACTTATCTCCGTAACGACTCTTGGTGAGCGGAGAAAAGTCTAAATAGTCTTTAAATTCTTCATCCAACCAGGCATGGAGCCTTGCGGTTTCCGCTTTGCTATCGGCGATAGGATTTTTACCTGCCCCCTGTGCCATGGCAATTGGGAGTAGCAATAAGCTAAAGAGAAATAGTTTCGGAATTAGATTGGACATAGCACTCGTCGTCGATTTGATCAAAGTTGAATTTGCCATTTTTGCGGTACATATAAAGGAAGCCAATTTCTATTGACCGTGAAACATATTAATTTGATTCAGGTTGGCTCGCCAGTAGCTCAATATAATTAACATCCCGGAGCTGCTCAAAAATAGATTTAACCCAGTTTTCCATCAAAGTGGCACCACGCTCTTCACCGAATTGCAGCATTTCCTGAAATGTGGCTGGTGCAACGCGATGGAGCATTAGTAGCAAACTGGCGTTGTACTGCCAGTGAATCCAATCACGCGATACTGGAATATCCTGGGTCCGCAGTTGGTCCGCGTAATAGTCAACAAATCCGCGAGCGTCGGCCGCCTCACTCGCATGACTTAGAAAATAAGCTAGCTCAAAACCTGGTGCACCCTGCAAAATCGTTTGCCAATCAAACAAAAGCA
>CBDUKY010000426.1:0-3200 GCA_965367925.1 uncultured Pseudomonadales bacterium
AATCCTTTTTATAGCGTTCATCGATTATTCCTTTCTATTCTGGGATGTGAATGGTCACGGTCATCAGATCGCCAAAGTGAAGATCACTGATGAATCACCGCATCACTTCATCAATGAAGAATAGCCGATGAAAATGGGGCCTTGGTCTACGCTGATATTTTAGACTCGACCAACGAACGGCAGTGACCGGCTGGTTAGCGCATCCAGCGCCAAGTGGCTCAGATAAGCGGCGCCGCCAACCAATAAGACTCCCCGTATTATTTTCTCGACTTCATCCTGCGGTTCCCAATGGTAGACCTTACGCATTCCTGCAGCCAGCAAACCAAGCACCGCGATGCTATGGAAGAACTGTCGATGGTTTGGGTTTCCAAGGGCGGGTTCAATCATGTCTGGAAGCTTTCCCAAGAAAGCGCCAATGGGAATGGCGGCAGCAGGATGATGCAGGGCGCATGCCTTTTCTGACGTGTCGTTTTGAGTCATAACAAGCGCTGCGATCGCGCCTGCCAACTGGTGGGTAGGGCCGTTCATGGGTTCTCCTTCAATTATTTCAGTTTTTTCTGAACTTCATCAATCAAGTTGTCACAGCATCCAGAAACCTCGAATGTCAGTGAATCGAGATTACGGCCTTTCACTTTGATTTTGGGTTTCTGGCCATGCTCAGGGCAACGTGCGGATCCAACAGCTTTGGCTATCGAGTCCTGTACTGATTGAAGCATGGCTGACTCGAGTGCATCCCCCATGTTTCGTGGAGATACCTTCCTGCCGTTTATTTCAAAAGAAATGTCGATCATTTCGGTGCCCTCAATTGAATGTATATTCTTTCCAGGGGATACGACTCGGATGGACGTTCCTCAGGAAATTCACGATATCCTTTCGACCCCAGTAGCTAGGAGTGCCGTGAGTATCCTGTCCCATCAGCACGACAGGCAAGCCTGGGAACAGGGGCTGGAACGATTGCGCTGCCTGCTGGCATTGCATTCGTGAGTTCAAGATATGTTTTTTCACGACAGTGATCGCAAAAGTCACACCTTGTTCTTTAATAACCGCACCTTGAAACTTGGTCATCGGTAAATCCCCGTATTAACAATTGGGTAAGCCCCCGTACAACAAGGGGGCAGTCCACTACTTCTCTTTTGTTACCCCTTTGAAAGGGGTTTTGCTGGATGTTTTTACATCCATAAACTGCCCAGTCTCAGCATCGCGTTTAACCCAGTTGCCAGACGGGGTCTTGGTTTGTGAGCGCTGTCTAACAGCGCCATTTCGGTGTCCGTCACCTTTGGGAGGATTGGTGGCCATGTTGATCTCCTGTACAAGTTGAAAAATCCAGGTAGAGAACATCTCTATCCTGTGGATATTCTACAGTCATCAAAATGATTAAGTCAAGAGACCAAAAAGATCGCAATAAGAAAAAAGATTACCATAAAGCGTCATTTTAGGGCAGAATATCTGACTACTTGGACTAGGGGAGAAAATTTACGGTGCATCTGTCAGAAATAAGCCAGGCACAAAAAGAACGGTTATCCCATATAGATTTCAGGGCATATTTTCTGGGGGAGATTGGTCGAAGTGATCTTGTGTCCCGGTTTGGTATTGGGGAGGCGGCGGCAACGCGCGATATCACCCTCTATAGAGAGCTGGCGCCCAAAAATCTCGATTACGACACCAAGGTTAGATCGTATGTAATGTCCGAGGCGTTCAGGCCACTGTTTGATTATTCACCTGCCCAGGTTCTGGCTGCACTCTCACAAGGCTTTGGCGAGGATTTTGTCGGTAGTCACAAGGCTATGATTCCCTGCGAAACACCGGCCGAACTAAATAGACCTCTGTTACCTGTCCTTGCTGTTCTCACACGGGCTATCCACCACAAGAAGGTGGTCCGAATTCAGTATCGGTCAATTGATTCCGGCCCTAGTAGTCGTGAGATTGTCCCCTTTGTGTTGGTCGACAATGGCCTGCGTTGGCATGTGCGAGCTTATTGTCGCAAGCGTGAGAACTTCATTGACTTTGTTATTACCCGTATCGCAGATCCGATGATTGCCGATAGCGAACCACAAGAGCATGAAAAGCGTGAAGCGGACATCCAATGGAACCGCGTCGTTGAGATGGAGCTCGTGGCGCACCCGAAATTGCCACACCCGGAAACTATCGAAATGGACTATGCCATGCAGGATGGCGTGCTGAAGGTCAACGTGCGCGCAGCAGTGGCTGGCTATGTGCTTAGACGATGGAATGTGGATTGCACGGAAGACCACAGCCTGAAAGGGACGGAAGATAACAATCAGAAAGGGGCCGAGTATCACCTTTGGCTTCGGAACAGACAGGCTCTATACGGTGTTCAAAATTTGATGTTAGCGCCGGGTTATACATCAGAAATAGCCTCTGGTGACAAGAAAGAACAAGTATCGGGGAAGCGCTAAGGGACGATGATTACTGACTACCATGCCAAATACTTTGCTCACGAGCTGACCAAACGTTGTTCATCGGACAGCGTTGAAAAGCTTGCCGGAGCAGTAGCCAGTGCTCAGGTTGATCTGAATCCCCATCAGGTCGATGCGGCCCTATTCGCCTTCAAGTCGCCGCTCTCCAAAGGTGCGCTGTTGGCTGATGAAGTGGGACTTGGTAAAACCATTGAAGCCGGCCTTGTACTGTCACAGAAGTGGGCAGAACACAAACGGCGCATCCTGGTAATTACGCCCTCAAATCTACGCAAACAGTGGCATCAGGAGTTAACCGAGAAATTCTTCCTGCCTTGCAGGCTGCTGGAATCAAAATCATACAACGCAGCGATTAAACAGGGACAGTTTAGGCCGTTCGAGGGACCGGAAATTGTCATTTGCTCATACCAGTTTGCCAAGAACAAGGCGGACGATGTGCAGGCGGTGCCATGGGATCTCGTGGTTATCGACGAGGCACATCGACTGCGCAACGTCTACAAACCGAAGAATGTCATCGCCAATACACTTAAGACTGCGCTTGCTGGCAAGGATAAGCTATTGCTTACAGCCACACCGTTGCAGAACTCCCTACTGGAGCTGTTCGGTCTGGTAAGCTTTATCGATGAACATACCTTCGGTGACCTCAAAAGCTTCCGTGAGCAATTCGCAAACCTGAATCAAGAACAGGTGTTTCATACCCTCAAGGCAAGACTCAAGCCAGTCTGCCATCGTACCCTGCGGCGGCAGGTTACCGCGTACATCCCC
>CBDUKY010000427.1:0-3171 GCA_965367925.1 uncultured Pseudomonadales bacterium
TCGCTTTAATAATGTCCGTGTCCCCAAGGAAAATATTCTCTTGGGTGAGGGGCGCGGTTTTGAGATTTCCCAGGTTCGACTGGGGCCAGGTCGAATTCACCATTGCATGCGCTCCATCGGTAAAGCAGAAAAAGCCCTTGAGTTAATGGTGAAGCGTTCTGCGACACGTGAGGCTTTTGGTAAACCTATCGCTAAATTGGGTAAAAATTTGGAAGTGATTTCCAGGGCGCGAATCGAAATTGATGCAATGCGGCTCATGGTTCTACAAGCAGCGAAAGCCATGGATGTACTTGGTAACAAGGAAGCGCGTGTTTATGTCAGTGCCGTAAAAGCAATGGTGCCTGAAAAAGTCTGTCTTATTATCGACCAGGCAATCCAAATGCATGGTGCAGCGGGTATCTCTCAGTGGACACCTCTTGCCGCTATGTATACTGATCTAAGACATCTGCGCTTCGCTGACGGTCCTGATGAGGTGCATCATATGGTCGTCGGTCGTGCAGAGCTGCAAAAATATGATTTGTGGTAGCCGATAGCTTAAAGCTTTCTGTAACAATGCAACCGTATTGGATGTTAATCCATGCGGTTGCGACAATTCGCTAGAAGGGAAATTTCATGAACAAGATCGTGATGGCGTTGTGCTTATGTCTTGGTTTTGCTACTGCGCAAGCAGCTGACTTAAGAAAGGCAAGACCTGAATCAGTTGGGATGTCGAGTGAGCGCTTAGCACGAATAAAACCCATCATGGCTGCCTATGTTGAAGAGGGTAAACTTGCTGGCGTCACAACAATGATTGCCCGCAAGGGAAAACTGGTTCATCACGAGACTGTCGGCAAGCTCAATCTAAATACAGGAGAAGACTTAAAGGATGACTCCCTGTTCCGGCTCTATTCCATGACCAAGCCTATCGTGTCTGTTGGCTTGATGTTGCTGTATGAACAGGGGAAATTTCAGCTAGACGAACCGATCGCTAAATACATTCCGTCATTTAAAGATGTCAAAGTGCTCGTTGATGGCGAGCTTGTTGAGCCGAATCATGCGCCGACAATTCGAGAATTATTAAGTCACAGTGCAGGTCTGACTTATGGCATTTTCGGCAATACCGAAGTCGACAAGCTGTATCGTGAGGCACTTTACACACAGGGACCAATGGGTGGTTTTAAGGTTAAGACAATTGAAGAGCTAGCCGATGAAATCGGTAAGTTGCCCTTGTTATATCAGCCAGGGACGAAGTGGGTGTATAGCCTTTCAGCAGACGTCACAGGCCGCTTGATCGAGGTGTTAAGTGGACAACCGCTTGATGAATATCTAGCGCAGCAGGTGTTTGAACCACTCGGCATGACTGATACCTTTTTTGAGGTGCCAGAGAGTAAGGTCACCCGCTTTGGAACCAACCACATGCGGGATAAATCTGGTGAGTTGGTGGTGATCGATGCACCTGAAACGAGCCGTTTTGCAAAGCCAGTAACCTTCTTTTCTGGTGGCGGTGGGCTGGTTGGTACCGCGATGGATTATATGAAGTTTGCCCAGATGCTGCTAAATGGCGGGGAACTTAACGGTACCCGGCTTATGAGTCCAAGAACCATTAGTCTGATGACCATGAATCACCTGGATGAAAACGTTAAGTCTGGTTTTGGTGAAAGGCCAGGGGTTGCTGGGACTTTTGGCTTTGGTCTGGGATTTGGCGTTGCAACGGCCACGCCTAAAACTGTTTCCGGTTCCAAAGGTGAATATACCTGGGGTGGTGCAGCAGGTACGATATTCTGGGTCGACCCGGAAGAAGAACTGGTTGGCCTTGCCATGGTGCAGATGATGCGGAACCCTTATAACCTGCGCTCCCAGTTTAAAGTCCTTACTCACCAGGCGATTATTGACTAGATGCCGGGTTGGTTCTGGTAGGCAAGAAGCTGACGTTCATTTGTCATCGTCCAGCGCTGAAATGAAATAGCTTTTGCCTCCTGCATATATTGTACGGCGAGTTGTTGCTGGTCTTTGCGGGCGGCAAGTTCTGCCTTTGCTAGCAACAAATCCCTGTCGTCTAGCTGGTCTGGGAAGTTATTGAGGGTACCTTCTGCCGCATCAATATTCCCAACTGAAAGCTGCGCCGATGCGTAGGCGACACTAACCGCACGCTGGAGATTTTCATCCCCCAGGCCAGCCACAGTCTTTAGCAGCGCCTGATAGTGCACAAGCGCTCGCTCTGCACCGTCACGGGTTTCGAATAGTTTGCCTTGTTGTAACTGGGCCTCAATCAGGCCACGGGTGATCCCTTGTTGCTCGCTTTCATCAATTGATTGCAGCAATAAAGATTCAGCGAGCGGCAAATCCCCGGCCATGATGTAAGTGGATGCCAGCAGGTTCCTGGCGCGAATGACACTGGCGATGGTCTGGCGCTGCATGAATATCTGCTGTGCTTCATTGAGGTGTTTAACTGCGGTGTCGAAGTCTGCCTGATGCGCCGCGATGATGCCGAGCAACATGAGTGCTGTGGCACCGAGTTCTGATTCATCACGACTGTGATCATCAGCAAGGATTCGAGCAGCGGTTGCCTTCGCTTCGTCAAACATGCCGCGGTTGTACTCAAGGTCTGCTTGTCTGACGAGACTCTTAAGAAGTCCGACACGGTCGCCAATGGACTCTCTGATGGCAATGGATTCAGAGAGAAACTTGAGGCTCTGGTCATATTGATTGGTTTGCTGTGCAAGCCAGGAGAGATTGCTCAGGGCGATAGCCTCACCACTCAAGGATTCCTGTTGCCTGTAGTTGGCAAGAGATTGTTGATAGTAAGTGCTAGCTTCTATTAGATTCCCCGAATTTACGGAGATGTTTGCCAGGGTATTGTAGACAGCGCCAGAGACAACGACGCCAACCTGCTGATAGGCCGTGATAGCTCTACCAAGCAGTTCCCTGGCGCTTTGTAAGTTGCCCCGGTTTTTCTCCACGATAGCGTAGTTAACTAGCAGGTGACCGAGATACTCCTGCAAGTTGGTCTTAGCGGCAAGATCGATACCTTCCAGATAGGTTTCTTCTGCCTTGTTGAGCTTACCCTGCAAGTCATAAAGCACGCCGAGGGCGTTACTGAGCATGACGATTCTATCCGGGTCTTCCTGCTGGTGGGCTTCAACCCACAGGGCAACCAGTAATGGTTCCGCCTCGTCAAACTCACCGAGATAT
>CBDUKY010000428.1:0-3167 GCA_965367925.1 uncultured Pseudomonadales bacterium
CGGCGAAAAGCAGCCTGAGCACCATGTTGGTCCGGTGTCATGTTCGCCATAAGTTTCTTTACGCCCATTCCGTGGGCAACATCAAAGATTTGAGACGTTAACTTACGACCAAGACCTCTGGCGCGATAAGCTTGATTAACATTGACTCTGAGTTCTCCAACCCGCCGCGTCCAGGGGGCAGGGTTACGATGAACGCTGGCATAGCCAATCAAACCTTCCTCGTCATAAGCCACAATAGTCGTGGATGTACCATTGGCAATATTCTGAAGCCAATCATCGACAACCTCTGGTTGGGTCAAGTCAACCCGCAAGAACAGGAGGTCTTCCTGGGGCAGAGACCTGGCAAATGACAAGATGGCATCGCGATCATCGCTATTCATCAAGCGAAATTCGACCTTTGTGCCGTCTTTTAATTGAACGGATTTTGGAAAACTTGTCAGTATTGATTGCGCCATGATGAGTCCGTTGGTTCTATGAATTTGATGTTGTGGTAGCCTGCTGGGCCTTCGCAAGTTCTTGCGCTAGTTGGTCCTGTTTGGCATTGGCAAGTTGCAGCAGTTCGGTAAATGCCGCATCTGCCCCTTCAGTGATAACTTCTAAATCAGGTAGCAGTCTAGGTTCGCAAATGAAGCTAAAAAATAACTGTTTGTTGTAGCTCAATATCGTCACGCTAAAGCCCGTGTTTCCTGTAAGGACGAGTAAGCCAATTGTATCTGTGACCTCAGCCCCACACATATATTGAGGAACCTGAACCCCTGGCACATTAGTACAGGTAAAGTTCACTCCCATGTTGGGTGGTCTTGGACCAATGGCTGGCATAATAGGCATAGGAATTCTCGCTGCAAGTGCAGTTGGGTCGAATTGAGTCCCGACCAGTTGAGTCCCTAGCATAGCCACAGGTGGTATCGAGGGCATACTGTCTTGAAACACAGTTAGCGCCTGGGCGGCTTCTTCACGTTTTATCTTCTCGGTCTCTGCCACCACTACATGTAATCGTTCGAGAATATCCATTCGCCAGGCTGGCAGCATAGGGAAAATAGCGGACACTTCGTTACCAAGTGCACCTTGCTTATCTTCTGTGCGGACATTCACCGGGCACATGATTCGCATATATTGATTCTCAACCCGTTCACCATGATGTTCCAGATATCTGGCGATGGCGGAAGATACCACCGTCAACACAACATCATTAATGGTGCCACCAAGATGACGGCGAATTTCTCGAATTTCGGAAAATGGTTTTTTTAGCCAGCCAACTCGTCGAGAGGGGCCAATGGGACCTGCGTTAAATGGTGCCGTGATCGCTGGTCTGGTGACAAAGCTGGTCATGATTTCTGTGGCTTTTTGAATACGCTTCATTTGCCCTGTGGCATTACTAAATGCAGAGGCAGGATTCAGCTTGCCAAGACTGGCAATGTTTTCTTGAACTGCACTGCTCATCAATTCAGTCATCGTCGGTGGCGGTTCTGCCACCCAGGGTGTTTCAGGTGGTTCAGGGTCCGGCGCATCTGGCGTGAGGTCATACAATATTGTTGTTAACTGGATACCAGAGGCACCATCAATCATTGCATGGTGAGTCATTTGTAGCAGTAAGGTTTTTCCTGGTACGCCAGAGATGCACACCATCTGCCAGAGAGGTTTTGTCCGATCCATCATGGGCTCATTGAGCTTTACCGCGGCATCGACCCCATCTTGAAGGGATGAGTTTTCAGGTAACTGATGATGAATGACATGCCTACTAAGATCGAAGTCAGGATCATCTATCCATACCGGGTGTCCGAGGCTCAGTGGCACCTGGGCCAGTTTGCGGCGATAAGACGGAATCAGATGAATCCGGGACTCAAAGCGCTGCATGATCTTGTCGAAAGGTACTTCTCCCTCTAGCACATACACCGATGATATATGCATGGGACCGCTTGCTGTTTCCATATAGATAAACGAAGCGTCGCTCTGAGTCAGTCTCATAGATTTCCCCTTTAGTGACTAAACTATGCGCAGTAACCTTGATGGGGTCAACTCCCATTTATTTTAGTTTGCAGGCTTGCAGATAGTGGTTCGACTAGAGGCGTTTATAGTCTTAACATGGTGCCGTGGTGGATGAGGACTAAACATGACTAGAATTAAGATATTAATACTCGATGGTGTCGGTGCCGAAATCACTGGCCTTGATCTGCGGACGATGACTGACGAAGAGTTTGCACAAGTACAGGCAACCTTTAATGAGCAAGGACTGGTATTTTTTCGTGATCAGCAGTTAGAGGAGGCAGATCATATTGCCCTGGCGCGCCGTTTTGGTGAGATCAATATCAACAGGTTCTTCGCAGCTCATCCTGAACATCCGGAGATTGCGATGGTGACAAAAGAACCTGATCAAGAAGCGAATATTGGTGGCGGTTGGCATACGGATCATTCTTATGACCATGAACCTGCCCTGGGATCGATTCTCGTTGCACGGCAACTGCCGGCAAGCGGTGGTGATACGAAATTTGCCAGTATGTACGGTGCCTATGAAGCCTTGTCCGACGGTTTAAAGAAAACCCTTGAAGGCCTAAATGCTGTGCATTCTGCGAAACATATTTTTGGTGAGCAGGGCTTTCATAAGGAGCATGGTGCAATTGGTGATCGTATTGGCAATCCTGAATTAGCAGAGGCTTTGAGTGACCCGGTTCATCCTGTGGTGATCAGGCATCCTTTGTCGGGCAAAAAGGCCCTTTATGTGAACCCGGTCTTCACCTTGCATTTTGAAGGCTGGACGAAACAAGAGTCACAACCGCTCCTGGACTATCTCTACAGCCTCGCCATTGCTGAAGAAAATATTCATCATTTTTCCTGGCGACCAGGTTCCATTGCCTTCTGGGATAATCGAGCAACCTGGCATTTTGCCGAGAATGACTATCAAGGTCAGCGAAGAGTGATGCATCGCATTACCATTGATGGTTGTGCGCTTGGAAGATAATCCCTGTTCATCTTCCAGATGAATAGGCCGATAGCAGTACCGTTAGAAGAGCAGATTAACGAATACGAGGCTTAACGGATGAATGATGTAGCAGCGGATGTTGAGACAAGTGGTTCTCTGAAACGGATTTTGATTGCCATCGCGATCATCCAGGGGCTTGCGCTCTTCGCATTGTACCGGGCGGAGGTTTTTGACTACTGGCCAAGTGATT
>CBDUKY010000429.1:0-3160 GCA_965367925.1 uncultured Pseudomonadales bacterium
GTCTATCCGGGTTAATGCGACGGATCTCTGAGGCAGTAGTTTCACTATCACCACCTAATTCACTACCAAGACTTAATGCAACCTGACCGCCAGTCATTAATAGGAATACGTCTGCTAAAATCTCAGCGTCTAGCAGCGCACCATGTAAATCACGTTGGGAATTATCAACACTATAGCGTTTACACAAGGCGTCGAGGTTATTTTTCTGCCCTGGGTGTTTTTGCCTGGCGATTTGTAAACTATCGACAATGCCACAGTAGTTTTCTATCTTTCCAAGTGACCTGGAGATAAGGCTCATTTCATAGTTAATAAATGTGACATCAAAGCTCGCATTATGAATAACAAGTTCCGCGCCATCTACAAAGGCAAGAAAGTCTTCCCAGACTTCACTAAAAACTGGTTTATCTCGTAGGAACTCCTGGGTAATCCCGTGCACTTCAAGGGCACCATCGTCGATTTCCCGTTGCGGGTTTATATATTGATGGAAGTGAGACCTGGTGAGCTTTCGGTCAACCAGTTCAACACAACCAATTTCAATAATTCTATGCCCTTCTTCAACTTCTAAACCTGTTGTTTCAGTATCTAATACGACTTGTCTCATACTATCCCATTGCTAATTCATCAATGCCGCGATTAGCGAGTTGGTCTGCCAACTCATTTTCCCGGTGACCACTATGGCCCTTCACCCAGTGCCAATGCACCTCATGCTTATTTGTTAGTTCATCTAGTGCTTGCCACAAGTCAGCATTTTTTACTGGCTTTTTCGCGGCGGTTCGCCAGTTGTTTGCCTTCCAATTACCGATCCATTCTGTAATACCTTTACGGACATATTGAGAATCAGTTGTCAGGTGCACCACACAAGGACGTTTCAATCCACGAAGTCCTTCAATCGCCGCCTTCAATTCCATTCGATTATTGGTCGTCGATGACTCACCACCGAAGAGTTCCTTTTCTTTATCATTAAAGCGGAATAGGACGCCCCAACCTCCAGGTCCTGGATTGCCTCGACAAGCGCCATCAGTAAATATCTCAACGGTATTTTCCAATGTTTTACTCTCCCGGCGGCAAGTCGCGAGTCGACATACCCCGACCAGCTGCTGGGCGCGCAGGCCTGACAACACTAAGGCCACCAAAGGAGGATCTATTTTTTTGCCAGACAGGTTTCATTGGAATCATGGAGCCAACCTGTTTACGTGCCACAATGACGTAAATAGCACCAAATGGCAGGTTTGCATTTCGACTCAGGCCGTTAGAGTAATCCGGAAGCTTTTGACTTGCCCGCAGCGTTGGTAAGCCATACAAGCTATATTGCGCCCGATCAATTTTGAAATTCAGCAGGTTTAACCAGTCCATTAGTCTACTGGGAGGAATGTACTTGCCATGCCATGGGGCTTTATCACGCATCGCGCCAAAGGGTTTGCACAATCCCCACAAGCTATAAGGGTTGAAACCAATAATAACCAACTGCCCTGTTGGCAGAGCGACCCGTGACACTTCTCGTAACAACTGCTGGGGGGCGCGATGAAAATCCAGCATATGGTGTAACAAGATCACATCAAGACTATCGTCTTCGAATGGTAATTTTTCTGGCTCAGCAATGAGTGGCTTCTGGTCAGTGGACTTATCACTGATCACAGCCCCTGGTTGGTCCAAAGGCTGCAAGGCAAATTTATGTTGAATAACACTGCTTTCGTGCAAGGGCTTCTGCTGGACGCTCATTTGAAATAGATGATAGCCAAAGAAACCTGGTAACAACTGTTCCAGAATTAGTCGCTCGCTAGTTAGAACCTTTTGTCCTAACGGACTGTCAAACCATTGACGGATTTGTTGCATAAACTGTGAACACGTTATTAGGACAATTTATGGGTTCAGATTATACTGCCAGAACATTGTTGGTGCTCTTTGCACTGGTCGTGGCAGATGCCTAATGACAATCAATCGATGCCTGATCACGACAACTTATTACAACGACGACCACTGAAACCGGGTACATTTAATGAAATTCCTTGCACAGTTTAGCACCATTATAATGCTGGTTGTCAGTGTCAGTGCTTGCCAGACCACATTCCCAGGCTTTCCCGAATTACTACCAAAGCAGGCCAGCGAAGCCGAAACTGATACTCCGGCACTATCCAGACTAGTGGCCGAGGAAATTGTCATTGCCGCCGCCATGCCCACTGCAAAAGATGGCAAAGATGACCTGCTCGAACGTGAAGATGACCCCTTACCACTAGAACCTGCCACCGTGCCCCCTATCAACGACCTCTGGGTGCGAATCCGCCAGGGACTTGTGCTTGATCACCATGTAGACAAGCAACGGGTTAAATCAGAGCTAAACTGGTACATTCGCCATCCAGAATATCTGGACCGGGTTGCAACCAGAGCCACCCGCTACCTCTATGAGATTGTAGAAGAAATCGAATCCCGCCAGTTACCCATGGAACTGGCGCTGTTACCAATTGTTGAAAGCGCTTTCGATCCATTTGCCTATTCCCATGGCCGCGCATCAGGACTCTGGCAGTTTATACCTTCTACAGGCCGCCTCTATGGCCTCAAAATTGACAACTGGTACGACGGCCGGCGAGATGTTGTCGCTGCAACCGATGCAGCTTTGACCTATCTCGAGGATTCGCACAAGTCGCTTAATCAGGACTGGCTACTGGCGCTTGCTGCTTATAATTCTGGTGAAGGTAATGTTCGATACTCAATGCGTAAGAACACCAGGGCAGGCAAACCAATCGACTTCTTCTCTCTGGGTTTACTTCGTGAAACCCGCGCCTATGTCCCAAGGCTGCTTGCTATTAGTGAATTGATTGCTGACCCGGACAAGTATGGTATTACGCTTAAACCTATTGTAAATGAGCCCTACTTCGCTGAGGTGGACCTGGATTCTCAAATCGACCTCGCCATTGCTGCAGATCTAGCAGATATTTCCATTGAAGAGCTTTACCTGCTAAATCCTGCGTATAACAAATGGGCAACCCATCCAAATGGTCCCCATAAGCTACTTGTTCCACACGCAAAGCGAGAACAGTTTGTCCAGGCCCTTGCTGACCTGCCAGCGGAAAAACGTCTGAGCTGGACAAGTCACAAAATCAAGTCAGGGGAAAGTCTCGGTGTCATTGCCAGCAAATACAGCACCACCATTGATGCAATCCGC
>CBDUKY010000430.1:0-3151 GCA_965367925.1 uncultured Pseudomonadales bacterium
CCCTCCCAGAAGGCGTGAAGATTACCCATCAATCGTTGTTTGACGGCTCTTTGCAAGGTATTGAGCTAACCAACTGTCCTGCCTTCGGTTTTCAGGGGCACCCAGAAGCAAGCCCAGGGCCTCACGATGCAGCGCCATTATTCGACCGATTTATTGAATTGCTAGCCAAGCACACTGAGAAGAAGTAGCCGCGATGCCAAAACGAACAGACATAGAAAGCATTCTGATCATTGGCGCAGGTCCGATCATCATTGGTCAGGCCTGTGAGTTTGACTATTCAGGTGCCCAGGCCTGTAAAGCCCTGCGCGAGGAAGGCTACCGGATTATTCTGGTTAACTCGAACCCGGCAACGATTATGACGGACCCCGCCATGGCGGATTCCACCTACATTGAGCCGGTCGACTGGCGCACGGTTGAAAAGATTATCGAGAAAGAGCGACCCGATGCGATTCTGCCTACCATGGGTGGACAGACTGGTTTGAATTGCGCGTTAGATCTAGCCCGCGAAGGTGTGCTCGACAAATACAATGTTGAGTTGATAGGTGCAACCAGAGATGCCATAGACAAGGCGGAAGATCGGCAGCGTTTTGACAAGGCCATGCAGGAAATCGGTCTTGAAACTCCTCGCTCGGCCTTTGCTCACTCGTTAGAAGAGGCAAAGCAGGTGCAGGTGGCGCTTGGTTATCCTTGCGTCATACGACCATCATTTACCATGGGTGGCTCGGGCGGCGGAATTGCCTACAACAATGAAGATTTTATAGAAATTTGTACCCGTGGGCTGGACTTGTCTCCGACCAACGAATTGCTGATTGATGAGTCTCTGGTCGGCTGGAAAGAATACGAAATGGAAGTTGTCCGGGACAAAGAGGATAACTGCATTATCGTTTGCTCCATTGAAAACCTTGATCCGATGGGTATCCATACTGGTGATTCAATTACTGTTGCACCGGCACAAACCTTGACCGACAAGGAATACCAGATTATGCGGAATGCTTCTATTGAAGTGCTACGTGTGATCGGTGTTGAAACTGGCGGCTCTAATGTGCAGTTTGCAGTTGAACCAGATACTGGCAGATTAGTTATTATTGAAATGAATCCACGTGTATCTCGTTCCTCTGCACTTGCAAGTAAGGCAACGGGTTTCCCTATTGCAAAGGTTGCCGCCAAATTGGCGGTAGGCTTCACCCTGGATGAATTAACTAACGATATTACTGGTGGTGCAACGCCAGCCTCGTTTGAGCCTTCTATTGACTACATCGTTACAAAGATTCCCAGATTTACCTTTGAAAAGTTTCCGCAAACAGATAATTTCCTGACCACCCAGATGAAATCTGTTGGTGAGGTTATGGCTATCGGTCGCACCTTCCAGGAATCACTGCAAAAAGCGCTGCGTGGCCTGGAAGTTGGTATTGATGGCCTGTCTCCTATCATGGATCAATCCTCTCGAGACTGGGATAGTTTGTTGCGCAAAGAATTGCGAGAGGCTGGTGCCGAACGCATTCGATATGTAGCTGACGCGATGCGGTTTGGTTTTGAATTGGAAGAAATATTTGAACTGACGCAAATCGATAGATGGTTCCTGGTGCAAATTGCTGATCTCGTTAACGATGAGTTAGGTCTGGTAGGTAAGGATCTAAATGCCCTCGACAAGCCAGAAATTTACCGTTTAAAACAGAAGGGTTTTTCAGATTCGCGACTTGCAAGTGTCCTCGACGTGACTGAATCAGCGTTCCGTGCCCATCGATTGGGTCTTGGCGTTAAGCCTGTATATCGCCGGGTTGATACCTGTGCCGCTGAATTCAAGTCGGCCACTGCCTATATGTATTCGACCTATGAAGAGCATTGTGAGTCAGAGCCAACTGAGAGAGACAAAATCATGGTTCTCGGTGGCGGGCCAAATAGAATTGGGCAGGGAATTGAATTCGATTACTGCTGCGTCCATGCGGCACTCGCGATGCGCGAAGATGGTTATGAAACCATCATGGTAAATTGCAACCCCGAAACAGTATCCACTGACTATGACACATCTGACCGACTCTATTTCGAGCCGTTAACCCTGGAAGATGTATTGGCGATTGTCGATGTTGAAAAACCAAAAGGTGTGATTGTTCAGTTTGGTGGTCAAACACCGTTGAAGTTGGCAAATGATTTAAAAGATGCTGGCGTTAATATTATTGGTACTAGCCCAGATGCAATTGATCGCGCTGAGGATCGTGAACGCTTTCAGCAAATGATTGAAAAGCTTGGTTTACGTCAGCCGCCCAACAAAACAATTAAGGCGATGGAAGAAGGTATCGCTGCTGCGGCCGGGATTGGTTACCCACTTATTGTCAGACCGTCCTATGTGTTAGGTGGTCGAGCAATGGAAATTGTCTACGACGATGCTGAACTCACATCCTATCTACGTGAGGCCGTGCAGGTGTCGGACAAATCCCCTGTTCTGTTAGATAGATTTTTAGATCAAGCCATTGAAGTTGATGTAGATATTGTCTGTGACGGAAAGCAGGTTGTTATTGGTGCTGTTATGCAGCACATCGAACAAGCTGGTGTGCACTCAGGCGATTCGGCTTGCTCTTTGCCACCTTACAATCTTGATGAAAGACTGGTGACAGATATTCGTGCCCAGGTTAGTGCAATGGCCCTTGAGCTTGGTGTTGTCGGATTGATGAATGTCCAGCTAGCGATCCAGCATGACGAGATATATGTGCTTGAAGTCAATCCACGGGCGTCTCGAACAGTACCTTTTGTTTCTAAGTGCATTGGTAAATCTCTGGCGAAAATTGCAGCTCGTTGTATGGCGGGTACAAGCCTTGTTGATCAAGGTTTTACAAAAGAAATTGTGCCTGATTATTTCAGTGTCAAAGAAGCTGTATTTCCATTTGGTAAGTTCCCACGAGTAGATCCAATCCTCGGTCCAGAAATGCGTTCTACTGGTGAGGTTATGGGTGTGGCAGAGACCTTTAGTGAAGCTTACGGTAAATCACAACTGGCCGCAGGCGATCTGATTCCTAGTAAAGGCACAGCATTTCTGAGTGTCAGGGATGTAGATAAGCCAGAGCTTGTAGATGTAGCAAGAGATCTTCTCGATATAGGCTTCGACCTGATTGCAACTCGAGGCACAGGCTCTGTGCTAAAAGAGCATGGAATAGAA
>CBDUKY010000431.1:0-3116 GCA_965367925.1 uncultured Pseudomonadales bacterium
GCACCATAACCTGCATCACCTGCTGCAGGTGAGCCGTAAGCGCAAACAGGCGGGACCACCACCATTGCTCATGCTCTGGCGCACATCAACAAAGACCACATCCCGGATGGGTTGACTGTTATCCCTCGATAGCTGCTGTAAATAATCTAGCACTGCAGGATTCTGCTGACACTCGACAGGCGCAATCAATGTCATATCAGACACGTCGCCAGTAGGCGTTGCCACTAGTTGACTGTTAAACAAATATGACGAGATCGCATCTTCAAGACTGACCTTACTCGCTGGTACGCAAAGGGGCTTAAAGTCCGGTACGTACTTTCTGATTTGTTCGGCCGCAACCTGAAAGTCCTTTTGCTCATAGGCGGACTCATGGAAGAACAACACAGGACCATTTGCAACTGCCACCACATCATTATGGAAGGCACCCGCATCAATCGCCGCGGCACTTTGCTTTAGAAACACACTGCGGTCCAGGACCCCATGTTGCCTTGCAACCGCCTGACTGGCGAGATAGGTTTGCCTTGCAGGAAATTTTACTGCCTGACCATCGCCATAGACGAATAGACCAACGCCTTGTTCACCATAGTCTGAGCAAAGCCTATTGTGGTTAGCAGCCCCTTCATCACCGAACTTCGCGTGCACCATAAGCGGTGGGTGAACAGCAAAATAATCGGTATCGGCAAACACCTGGTTGAGACAATGGGTTGTCTCCGGCGATTCAATAGCTCTATGTGGCGTTGTGACCAGATTCGCAACGGTAAAATGCACTCTTCCATCAGGTGCGTCCAACGACGGGGTGACCGTCGCGGCATTAGCAGCCCACATACTAGATGCTGAATATACCATTGCCAGCAATTCCGGTGCCTGCTGAGCAACAGCCTTGAGCACCTCTTCATGGCTACCGCTGAAACCCAGTTGTCTTAAAACCGCCATATTGGGGCGAAGCTGGGGAGGAAAAAAACCTTGCTTGTAGCCCAATTGATAAAGTGTCCGCATCTTCGCTAGACCTTGCAGGGCTGCGGCTCTGGGATAGGCTATTTGTCCGGCATGGGAAGCACTGGCGAGATTGCCAGGTGATAAGCCAGCATAGTTATGACCTGGTCCTATTAGCCCATCAAAGTTTACTTCTAGCGTCATTGAGCAGCCCCTGGCATCACCAGTAACTTATCGCCTGGTTTTGTCGATAAGGCAGATAAGGTCTCATTTTCTACCGCGGCTTCTTCTCCAGCCACGGCGGTTGGTTGAAAAGCAATTCGCAAATTTTCAAGCGATAGGTTAGACACAAGACAAGGGGAGGCAACTTCCGCTGCCGATAGCTTTCTCGATGGCAGGGTTACGACTGACTGAACACTACGAAGCCTGCTAATCTTTGCCCGCAGCAATGGGCCACCATCAAAAATATCTATAAGGTTTTCATATACAAAGCCTTCTTCCAACAATAGTTCCATGGCGCGCCGGGTCGCATCATGGGTTTTTCCCATCACCTGCTGAGCCGCAGTAGGCAGAAGATTGGTATAGATTGGATACTTAGGCATCAACTCTGTAATGAACTGATTTGAGCCAACACCACATAGCTGGTCCGCCTCGTCAAAACTCATATCAAAAAACTTTTGCCCCAGCGCCTGCCAAAATGGACTCTGGCCTGATGCATCGAACCAGCCTCGTAATTCTGCAATGACATCCGTCGCAAACCTATCTGGATGCAATGCCATCAATACATAACGACTGCGGGACAACCAATGACCATTTCCTCGATAGGCTGGATCCAAAAACAAGGTACTCACTTCAGAACAATCAGTATAGTCATTAGTCAAGTGAAGCAGTTCACTTCGAGTTTCTCGCTGCAAGGAATGAGAATAGTGAACAACTGGCATGATGCGGTAGGCATAGAAGGCCTGACGTGTACCTGTTCGCCCATGTACGCCGGCAGTTCCGACAACCTGCCCCTTGCTTGTGTCTTCCATTACCAGCAAGAAATAGTCGTCTT
This sequence comes from uncultured Pseudomonadales bacterium, assembly GCA_965367925.1. Classification (GTDB taxonomy): domain Bacteria; phylum Pseudomonadota; class Gammaproteobacteria; order Pseudomonadales; family Azotimanducaceae; genus JAHRVQ01. Next base: position 1,988 of record CBDUKY010000431.1, read on the forward strand.
TTTGAGCATTGGTTCGGTTAAAGGAAGCAACCGCAATATCTATGTTAGCGGCCAGGGCACCACGGTCTTGGGGTAGCGAGGTCAGCCCTCGACCCGCCAGCTTTGCTAGCCTCAAAAGATCATCAAGGTCATCGCGAACAACCGGGCGAATGACGAGCATTATCCTGTTCCATTCAATGATTCCGTATCGGTTTATCATTCTATGATTGCTTGCCAGCAAGGGGTAGACTTTTCCTATCTATCTCGATGGCAAACTGACCTTTATGACTCAAGATATCGATCGACTCATTCAGCAAGACCCTTCGGTACTACTTCACCCTGCCTCCTCAATCACAGCACTGCTGGAATCAGGCCCGCAGATGATCACCGCTGCGAGGGGCTGCTACATCACCGATTCTGATGGGCGAGACCTGCTAGATGGATCAGCTGGATTATGGTGCGTCAATGCGGGCTACGGGCGGCCGGAACTTGCAAATGCAATGCAAGAAGCTGCCAGCCAACTTGGTTATTATCATAGCTTTGCTAACGCCTCGAATCCGTGGAAGGTTGCTCTGGCAGAAAAGCTAATAGAGATAAGTCCAGCACAACTCACCAGAGTATTTTTTGGTACCTCTGGTAGCGACTGCAACGACACTCTGATTAAAATTGCCTGGCACTATCATTCACTGCGAGGCAAAACTAAAAAAATTAAAATCATCTCCCGAGAACAGGCTTACCATGGCACCTCAATTAGCACTGCAAGCCTCACGGGTTTACCCGGCTATCATAAAGACTTTCCTATTCCGTTAGATTTCGTACTCCATACAGATTGCCCTCACTACTATTCACGGGCTCTCAAAGATGAAACCGAAGAAGCTTTTTGCGATCGACTTATTAACAATGTTGCAGACCTGATCGATGCGGAAGGTGCGGATAATATTGCGGCATTTTTTGCTGAGCCCATTCAAGGTGCAGGTGGCGTTATTGTGCCGCCCGCTAACTATTTCCCCAGGTTGCGGAAGTTGCTCACTGACAATGACATTCTACTTGTCGCAGATGAAGTGATTTGTGGTTATGGCCGAACCGGCAGTTGGTTTGCCTCGGATCATATGGGCATAGAACCTGACATGATGGCGACGGCGAAAGGTAT
>CBDUKY010000432.1:0-3113 GCA_965367925.1 uncultured Pseudomonadales bacterium
GAGAATCATCATAATGACCCTGAGCGGATACCAGACCGCGACATCTGTGACGAAATCGAACTCCTCGCCCTTTGTCAGCATGTCGTCAACCGCGGCTTTCGCTAATTGTCGAACCTTAGCTTCAACGGTTTTCAGGTGCGTTGGCATAAACCAGTCTCTTGTCAGACCACGAAACATCTTGTGGTCTGGTTCATCCATATCAATTAATGAACGGATCGGTGCGCCGGCAGTCTCTCGTTGCTCGTCTATCTCTCGTTTCTGCAAAATAGGTCTAGGTGCATTCAGAAATGACTCATTTTGCTTTGCAATCTCGATGATATCCGCGTGTTTACTAGCAACCCAGAAGGGTCTGTGGGTATCTGCATCAACCCAGGCCACAGGATTGTTATGCCGCATATGACTGGCCAACTCATGAAAATAGGCATCGTCGGCAAAGGTCGCCGGTTTCACCAGGTCGTTATAGTCCATGTCTTCCCCCTCACTCTTGATCAATATCATTGATTCATAATTTATTTGTCAGAGATAATACGCAATATGATTCGTCGATTCCTATTCATATCTTTTTAAGAACACATGCATTACCTCTGGACTCACAATCATGTGCGCGGGCAACTAGTGCGAGAGATGTCAGTTAGCGCAACACTTTCAAACAAAGACACAAAGCCTTATATTTGTACCGTTCAGGACGGTGAGCGTTGATGTTACGCCTGAATATCAGAAGCGAGGCAGAGAACCTCGAGCAATTACAAGCGCTTACGGTACCTGGCGATGTCCCTATCGGAGGTAACAAACTAGACCGAAGCAGTTACAATCAGGCTCTGAAACCTGGCGACCCGGCGTTAGATCGCCCGGTTTTTGACTAATGGGAAGGTCCCGGACGGATTTATGCGCAATCACTTCAAGGAAGATAAGCTATTCAATAACGCAACTGATCTCTACCTCACGATTGTTGATCCCTTAATGCCTCTACTGCGGAAATCACAAGGAGCACCTGGTTAATGGTGCAACTGGCCGATGTCGACATCAAAACCAGAGAAGTCTTAGATTGGAAAGGTGTCCATCTTCTACATTTTGATGATTCTTCTTGTTCGCAAAAAATCAGAATTTTTCTTAATCTGAAGGGTATCGACTGGGTGTCTCATCCGGTCGATCTTGCCAGGCAAAAAAATTATTCATCCTGGTTCCTTGGAATCAATCCTCGCGGTCTCGTGCCGGTGCTTGTCCACGACGGCGACGTACATGTGGAAAGCAACGATATCTTGAATTATCTGGAACAGGCCTTTCCAGAACCGCCGCTTATCACAAGCAATATGCACAATGAGGTTCAGCACAAGTTGCATCAGGCCAATGAATTTCAACTGGATGTTCGCGCCATCACCATGCGCTTTATCTATCCGCAAATGATGGTCATGAAAGATCCAGCAACCCTGGATGCCTACGCCTCTCATCGGGGCACCATCGAAGGTAAACCAGATTTGCAGAAGGAAGAGGAACTCACGTTCTGGCGCAATATGGCGAGGGAAGGTATTACCGACGGTCAGGTCAGACGCGCAGCCAAACGTCTCAAGCGTTGCTACAAAGAATTTGAACAGCAACTAGGGCTGAAGAAGTACCTGGCGGGCAATCAAATTACCCTGTTGGATATTGTCTGGTTCATTTACACCCACCGTTTGACGCTAGCCGGTTACCCCTTTAAGAAACTGCATCCACATGTTGATCTCTGGTATCGGGAACTATTGTCAAAACCAGACTTCGCAAAGGAAGTGAAGCCACCAATCCCCATGACCTTTATCACACCCCTTCTACACATAGGCCAGTTTGTGCGCGGCAAGAGTTTTCGGAAAATTGGCGACCTGGTACCAGATAAGCTATACGAACTCTGAGCCTGCCGTCAGGAGCGCAAGCACCTTCGCTGCCGCGGCGGATCGATCATACTGTTCAAGCCTGGTTGAAGCATTGAGCGCAAGCTGCTCGCGAAGTGCAGGCTTCTCGACAAGTTGCGTTAACGCCTCGACCCATTCATCCATGTTAGATGCAAATAAGCCGGTAACACCCGCCTCCACTTGATCTGCACAGACCCCGACTGGCGACGTCACACAGACAACACCAGCCGCCATATATTGAATATTCTTAAAGCCACATTTACCCCGCGTGAACTCGTTATCTTCAAGGGGATTGATACCAATATCAAAGCTCGCTAGATCCGTGAGTTCGGTTTCAAGCTGCCAGGGTTTGTATCGTACCTGGGGATGAGTATGATCAAGTGCACCACCGACAAGGGTCAGCACAAGCTGATCATGAGCTGCGAGCACCTGCGCTAACGCCGGCCAGATTTGTGCGACAAAACCCACGGTCCCAGGCCCACCAATCCAACCGATCACAATCTCATCAGGCTTTTGATCATCCTCTGCCAGATCTCTGGCTGCTTGTAAGTCTGCATAGGCCGCAAGATCAACCGCCGTAGGAATAACGGAAACTCGTCGACTGTATCTGCTCCCGTAGCGAGCAAGGTAACGATTACCGACAACTACATGATCCGCCATCTTTACCAGCGCTGCCGTTCGATAAGCATTCATTTTCAAGGGTGCTAACCATTGATTCACTGCAGTTGCCGGATTCAGGTAGATTGCATCATCAAAGTCGTAAACCAGATGGCGCCCGGCCAGCTTCGCCAGCCCTTCAAGTAACGGCGGGCCAAGGGGGGCTATGTTTCGGTGAACATAAACCGCATCACATCGATACAAGGCAAAGGGATATCGGATAAGAAAAGAAATCCAATCAACCATCACAGAAAAAATCTTCGCCAGAATTTGACCCCGCTTATCTTTCAGCCGATAGCTTCGTCTGGATAAAAAACTCAAATGTTCTACAGAATGTTGCTGCTGCCAGTAGGGTATAAAGTCAATTGCCCTCAGCCTGGAACTTGCGCCTTCGACAGGTTCCGGGGTGACGACCAATATCCTCGTGGCTTGCTCCTTCGCGACAGTCAATTTTCCATTGCACCCATGTATGATGCAGTCAATATAGGCAAACCCCTGGCAAGACACAAACCGCTGTGAAGATTAGAACCGAGTTTCCTTATGCCATCCTAGAAACCCGTCATCTGTGGATTC
>CBDUKY010000433.1:0-3066 GCA_965367925.1 uncultured Pseudomonadales bacterium
GGGCACGCACATGGGCGCGGGATGCTTGCATCACCTTGCCAAAACCTTCCTCGTGTTGCTGGAGACTATCGCAGGCGCGCAGGCAATACTTGCAACCCTCAAGGATCATAGCTTGAAAGTGTTTTAAGTCCTCAGGGAATTCATACTGCTGAAAATTATCATAGTCGGCTTGCAGTTCTGCAGCAAAGGGACTGATAAAATCCGCTAGCTGAGAAAGCTGGGTTGGATGCATGTTCCTTTGTGCCTGCTCGAAGGCCTCCATGGTCATTAGCAGTTTAGGAATTAGTTGAGTAATAGCCTCTTGGAGGCGATCCAGATCGGTGCTCATGCGCTGGCTTATGTGTAATGATTGGCCAATCACTATACGATATCAATATGAACGAATACACCTTCCATATTCCACCACCATGTGATGAAGCTGTGGGCATTGTCTATGCCGACGAGCATATTCTGGTGGTGAATAAGCCATCTGGATTGCTATCAGTTCCCGGGCGGGTGGTGAAGGATTGTGTCTTGAGCCGGGTAGCTTTTGATTACCCGGATGCGCGGATCGTTCATCGACTTGATCTGGATACTTCAGGCCTGCTGGTACTTGCCATTGGCCAACAAGCCACCTCGGATTTGAATCGACAATTCCGCGACAGGTTGATTGGCAAACAATATGAAGCAGTGGTGTTTGGTGAACTACTTGATGATACAGGGGAAATAAACGCTGCTATCGCCCAGGACTGGGAACGAAGACCCAGGCAAAAAATCGATGCCGAGCGGGGCAAACATGCGCTAACCAAATTCAAGGTCCTTACCCGGCAAGATCACACCAGTCGCGTGGCACTGGAGCCGGTCACCGGGCGTAGTCACCAATTACGGATTCACCTGGCCCACATTGGCCATCCCATTCTTGGCTGTGATCTTTATGCTCATGATGAGGCGCTGGCAGCTTCCGATAGATTGATGTTGCATGCAGCAGAGTTATCTCTATTTCACCCACTGACAGAGAAGCGAATGACCTTTTCATCCGCTGTACCCTTCTAAGTTGATCTAAATTAAGCGACTCCCGGTGCCGGTTTATCTGTTCGCGATCAGCGTTGCCCGTCTTGGTGCTGGCAAACCTTCCGCGGTGAGATTCAAATCGGTTGGGTCGAGAAAGTCTTCGAGAGAATGGAAGGTCATCCAGTCGGTTCGGCGCTGTTCTTCGATACTGGTCTGATTTACATCGACACATCGAATGTTCTTAAAGCCAGCCCGTGCAAGCCAGTTTGTCAGCGCGGCGACGCTTGGCAAGAACCAGACATTGGCCATCTTTGCATATCTGTCTTCCGGTACTAGCACGGTCTTTTCATCCCCTTCAACAACCAGGGTTTCAAGCACCAGTTCACCATCTGGTCGCAAGAAACTTAACAGTTCAGTGAGATGATCAATTGGAGAGCGGCGGTGGTAGAGCACCCCAAGGGAGAAGACAGTATCGAAGCTATTAAAAGCTGGTAGATGTTCACAGCGCAGCGGCAAAATATGTGCAGGGGTGAGGGGCAGAAAGTGTTTCAAGGTATGGAACTGATATAAAAACAGCCTGGTTGGGTCAACCCCCAGCGCCAGTTTTGCACCATCGCCTAGCATCCGAAAAAGGTGGTAGCCATTGCCGCAACCAATATCTAAAACGCTGCGGTCAGTTAGATCGCTAATATGCGGTGAGATACGATCCCACTTCCAATCAGAGCGCCACTCGGTATCAATCTTTGTACCAAACACATTAAAAGGCCCTTTCCGCCAGGGCATGTAGGTCTTTAGCAAGGGTTCAAGTGATTCGCCGAGTTCTGCTGCCGTACCGATTTCAACGTCACTTTGATTGAAAATATGATGGGTCGTGATGTGTTGCGGTAATTGTAAAAGTGCTTGATTCCAATCCTCGGTACGACCATGCGGCCTTTCTTTGAAAAATTGCTCGATCTGATTTTTTAGCTCAGTTTGATAACGATCTAAAAATGGCGCGTCACAAGTATCGAAAAACTCATCAATAAACTTATGTATCGGCACGATTCGATTCTTTAATGGTTATGTGTTCTTCCATCATTTCAAAGGCGGCATAGGAGGATGTAACGATTTCCGTGAGCCATCGTCCAGCAAGCAGGTAGCTACTACGTTGAAGCCAGATAGAAAGCACAAACAAGAAAACCGGCAGCCCAGAATCCATGCCTGTTGCTGACAGTAAGGGTAGGGTCAAAATAAGTGGCACTGTGCCGATTAGCCAACCACCATGTTCTGATGTGAGGCCGTAAATGATAATCCAGCAGATACCAGCAGCGGGCAGGATAAAACTTGCTTCCCAGGGGCCGTAGGCCTTAAAAATTAGCGACATGGCGATGACAAAGGTCACTGGTGAAGCAACATTAAAAAGCCAGACGACGAATTTTTTAAAGAAGATAGAGTCGCCAGTTGTCGCTTTCACTGACGGGTTATCAATGCGGAGGAAAAATTGTTTAGCAACCTGCCTTGGTAGCGTCACACGAGCTTCACCGCTCCGGTGTCTGGCCACGATTTCAGTAAATTCAGGTTCTGTGACAAAGTCAGTCATGATTTGATCGCTAGAAAAGAAACAAAATTAAAACAACGCACAAATAGTCGTGCGGAACTAAAGCCAGCTTTCAAAAGCCGGTCGACATGTTGTTGCTCGGTATTTGGAATCAGGACATTTTCAAGGGAAGCTCGCTTCTGGGCAATCTCAAGATCACTATAGCCTTGATACTTTTTGAATTCGTGATGCAATTCCGTCATCTGGGATTGTTCATCCTCATCTTCGAAACATATTTTTTCCGACAAGATAAGTATACCGCCCTTAACCATGCCGCTGGCGATATTACGTAACACTGCTTCACGTTCCTCGTCAGGAATAAACTGCAGAGTAAAATTCATCACCACGATTGAAGCATTTTCGATACGGGTTTCCTGTAAGGATTGTTCAAGCAGTTCGACGCTGGCCTGACTATGATCACGGCTTATATTTGCCTTGCAACGTTCGATCATCGCAGCGGAAGTATCAACGCCAATCAAGTGACAGTCAGCTGGCAGATG
>CBDUKY010000434.1:0-3064 GCA_965367925.1 uncultured Pseudomonadales bacterium
GACAGCTTTAGGCCCCTTGGTATTACTGATGCCACCTGGCGAGCCCTGTACTTCCTAAGACAGGGTGACGGCGTTTCACAAAAGGTGCTGGCAAAAACCATGGGCATTGAAGGACCGAGTCTGGTTCGTCTTTTAGATTCTCTTGAGTCTAAAGACTTTATTCAACGTCGCGTTGATCCAACTGATCGACGCAGTAAAACCATCCATCTTACCGGTCATGCCCATGCGCTACTGGCAGACCTGGACGAGGTTTCTAAAACTGTCAGGGCTGAGATTCTGGCGGGCATCTCCCCTGCTGCCCTCGAAACCTGTGTTGAGGTGTTAGAAAAAATTCTAGCAACAGACGTGGATCAAAAGGATGAGCATCATGACTGAGCAGACGGTAAATTCAGGGTTTTGGAATCGGACCAATCTAATTTCACTCGGCACCCTTGGACTGTTTCTCGTGTTATTGGTCTGGTGGTTTTTCGATCGGGCAGGATATGTTCATGTCACAGACGCGAGGGTATCTGCCACCATGGTATCAGTGAGCAGTCGAATTCCCGGTTGGGTTAAAGCAATGCCGGTTAGCGATGGTACACAGGTGAAGAAAGGGGATGTGTTGGTGCGCATCGACCCTAAAGATGCAGAACTTCAGCTGGCGCGATTGGAAGCGGGTTTGCAGACGATGGAAGTCGAGTTAAGCCGATTTGATTCGGAATTTGAATTGCGCCAGCAACAAATAGAATCCAGCATTGCAGCAGATCAAGCCAGACTAAAGGTTGCTGAATCCGCCTTATCGGAATCCAGAATCATGCTAGCCAAGGCCAGGCGAGATTTTGAACGTTCAACTTCTCTACTTGCAGACAAAATGGTCTCCGAGGAGACCCATGAAAACCTTCAAGCGCTATTGCAAGAGTTAGAGCAAACTCATCAGCAGCGAATTGCGGAAAAACAAGTCGCAGCAGCAGAGTTACAGTTAGCGAAAGCCAGTCTCGCTGAACTGGACGTTATGAAAACTAACAACGCGATTAAGTTAAGTAAAAAAAAGGAACTGCAAATTGAGCGTGATCGACTAGCAAACACCATTGCTGATTTAACCATTGTTAGTCCTATTGACGGCGTGGTCGATGAAACCTTTGCTAATGCAGGCGAGTATGTTTATCCAGGGCAAAGAATTCTTATGTTGCATGACCCGGCTAACATTTGGATTAAGGCGAATGTAAAGGAAACCAACATACGCCACCTCCAAATTGGTCAAGCTGTGAAAATTGACGTTGATGCTTATCCAGATGAGACGTTTTCTGGCAAGGTTGTGAATATTGGCAACTCTGCAACCAGTCAATTTGCGCTACTACCCAGTCCAAACCCGAGTGGTAATTTCACCAAGATTACCCAGCGGTTAGAAGTTCAAGTTGCACTGGATGATTCCTATCTGCAACTACGGCCGGGGATGATGGTTGAGCTTGCGATTGATATCGGTGCTGCATGTTGCGATAAGCAAGCGATTGCCGATGCCAACTAGCAGAAGTGGCTGGTAATCAGATGTCGACCATATCTAGCCGGGTACCTGAAGGAATAGAGGCGTCACCTTCTATTCTTGTCATGTTCGAGCGATATGGGCCTGCCTATATCTGGTTTGCTGTAATTACTTCAATGCTCGGTTCCTTTGCGACTCTGCTAACTGCCACCATTATCAATGTTGCGATCCCGGAGGTAATGGGCGCATTTGGTATAGGTCAGGACAAGGCCCAGTGGTTGTCCACGGCATTTTTAGCTGCCGGTACCGTGACCATGTTGATGACGGCCTGGTGCACCAATGCCTTTGGCGCGAGGGTAACCTATATTGTTTCCATGTTGGTTTTCCTATTCGGTTCAATCCTCGGTGGGGTTGCGATGAATCCAGAAACGCTGATCTTGAGCCGGGTACTAACCGGCGCTGCGTCAGGTATCCTCGGCCCCCTTGCGATGGTGATTAACTTCCAAATATTTCCAGCAAGGCATCGGGGTTTTGCCATGGGGCTGTTTGGTATTGGGGTTGTCCTTGCACCAGCACTTGGGCCCACACTGGGGGGGCTATTGATAGATAACTACAACTGGCGATATGTGTTTTTTCTCGCTATTCCATTTGCAATGGTCAGTATTCCACTGGCAATGATGTTTATGCCAGAGCGTGACGAGGGTGTGGAGATCCCTGGATTTGACTGGGCGGGCTGTGGACTGATCTCAGTGTTCTTAATTTGTTTTCTTGTTGGGCTGACTGATGGCCAGAGTGAGGGATGGCAATCAGACTATATTGTCTCGCTGTTTTCCGGTGCCTTTGTGGCGCTGGTGTTATTTTGTTGGTGGGAGCTAAATACCGCTCATCCACTACTGGAACTTCGCATTTTTACCCATGGCCGATTTCTCGCCTCGGCAATTGTGACCTTTGTGGTTGGGATTGGTTTGTATGGCTCGACCTATTTGTTGCCGCTGTTCTTGCAAACGCTACAAGGCATTATGCCAACAGATTCAGGCCTATTGATGTTGCCTGCTGGCCTCGCCATGGCCGTTTTCTTTCCCATTGCCGGTTCGCTGAGTGATCGTATTCAGCCGCGTTTTGTCATTATTGGCGGCTTGATTCTGTTTATGATTTCTAGCTGGCTGATGCGGGTTGTGGACATCAACACCCCTTATGGATTAATTCTTCTCTGGGCGTTGATTGGCCGCGTGGGGTTAGCCTTTATTTTTCCGAGTTTAAATGCAGCCTCGCTGGCATCCCTGCCACTGTCTTTATTAAGTCAGGGCTCCGGGGCAGTAAATTTTTTGCGCCAGCTTGGCGGCGCCTTTGGGGTTAACCTGCTTTCGATTCATCTTGCCAGACGAAGTAGTGAATTCAGTCAGCAGTTTACGGAAACACAAGTTTCCTCGCCTGCCACATTGGAACTGCTGATTAATGTTCAGGATGCCATGTTCAGAGATCACTTTGGCTTTGTTATGCAATTTCCGGCTTCTCTCGGTTACCTATCGAGCATTATCTATAGCCAGGGACTGACCCTGGCATTTCGAGAAGGCTTTATGCTGATTGCGTTTGTGTTTTTGATTT
>CBDUKY010000435.1:0-3059 GCA_965367925.1 uncultured Pseudomonadales bacterium
CAGATCAACTGGTGTTTAATTCTGACTTTAATCGCAGCACCTTTCTTGAAGGTGTTGCCAGTTTCTTAAAGCGTATGCCTGATGGCGTACCTGTCGGCATTGCAAAGGCACTTGAGAAAAAGTCCGAGGTGATTGCGGTGCCCATCTCCGTGACAGTATCAAATCAAGCATCAATACCAGCCCAACTGGATCAAAAGGCAGCCCGGTTTAGCATCGTCTGGAATCATCGCTGGGAATATGACAAGGGGCTGTCAGAGCTTGAAACATTTGTCGGCTTGCTCATAGATTCGGCCCTGGATTTTCAGTTTCATCTGATCGGTCAAGGGTTTAGAAAGGTGCCTGACAATATTGAGCGCATCAGGCTTGCCCTTGCCAGCACAGGCCATGCTGGTCAATTTGGCTTTATTGAAACCCGGGAAACCTATCTACAACTGCTTGCTGCCAGCCATCTTGTGTTATCCACTGCAAGGCAGGAGTTTCAGACCCTCGCAGTGCTTGAAGCCATGGCGCTCGGTTGTCTGCCGGTGGTGCCTGATTGTCTGGCATATCAGGAATTTATCCCACCGACCTGCAGATATAAGAACATAGATCAAGGGGTGGGGCTTATAGATAGTGCCTACCAACAGTTCAAAAAGGGGGCTTTGCCAGTGCCTGCGTTGCCGCAACAGGTGTTGCCTGAGCAGGTCGCGTTACAGTGGCGTGATCTCGTGAATAAGTTGGTATAATGCTTACTTTTAGCCAACAAGGTTCTGTTTTTGCCAACTTACTATAAATTTGATTACGCCATTTTAAATGCCGAAGGGGAAGTTGTTGATTCTTCTGCTGCCGGTGAAGCGCTTTCTTTTGTCGAAGGCGATGGCAGCATGATTCCTGGGCTTGAGAAGGCTGTGGTTGGCCGCAGTGTGGGAGATGAGTTTTCAGTCACTATTCCACCGGAAGACGCCTATGGATGGCCGCAAAAACAATTAATCCGCACTGTTAACAAGGATATGATCCAAACCGATGCTGATGATATTGAAGTCGGAATGATCTTTCAGGTCGGCTCAGGCGATTCTGCTGAGGTGGTAAAGGTGACGGAAGTTATGGAAGATGCCGTTACAATTGACGGCAATCATCCACTTGCTGGTCTTAGTTTTAACTTTGAAATCGAGATATTGGAAGTCAGGGAAGTCTAGGCTGCCACGATTACTCTGACCGCATCGGTTCTGACGCCTGCCTGTTCAATGACCTGCTGTAAGTCCTGCTGGGTTGCGACAAGATAGTCGATTTCATCATCTCGCACATTGTCATTGACTCGTTTTAATTCCTTCATGCGGCTGATTTCTGTTTCCATGCGTTGTTGCATGGCTACCAGTGCATCGGCTTTTAGCTTGTTAAGCTCGAGGATGGCCTCGGTTTGACTCACCTCAAGCATCTTTTTGATGCCATCCGCCTGACTATCGAGGATTTTCTTGTAGGTCTCATTAGGAATGTCGATAACTTCATCAACGAAGGTCGTGAAAGGAAATAGACTGGCCAGGTTTTTTAAGTTGGCAGCGACCAGGGTGCGGATAACCTTCGGTGGTAAGTAGCGGTCTGCCATGAGTTCTGCAGGCGCTGGACAGTCAACCACATGAAGTGTTTCTAGTAACAAAGTGCCACTTTTTAACTGTGGGTGTTTAACGGCAATCATTGTGCTATTGCCCGTCACATCACTGATTACCACATCCAGTGCCTGTTGCACTGTTGGGTTCTCCCAACTAAAGAAGCTCACATCTTCGCGGGCGAGGGCGGTATCCCTGTCATATGTCATACGGATACCTTCTTCTGGTAGTTCCGGATAGTGGAAGTGGCCCTGGGTTTCCAGGCTAACGGATTCATTCCGTTGCATGCCTTCCGTAGGTTTGATACGCCAGACATTATCCCCAAGGTCATCTGATTCTAGTCCGAATCTGTCAAAGGAGAGTTCCATATAGGCTGCCAGGTCAGGGTCTGCTTCGACCCTTTTGATATCTGCAACAATGGCGGCGGATGCCACATGGTCATGGGAATTTAGTTCAAGCAGGCGATCGCGACCCTTATTGAGGTTCTCTAAACGCTGTTCATTGAGGGCATGCAGTTCCGGTAGTAGTGCTTTTAGCTGCTCGTCGTTTGCGCTGCTTATCTGATCTTTAAATTCATCGAAAATACCCTGGGCAACCGGGTTTGGTCGGGTAAATAGATTTAGCCCCTGGTCATATAGTTCAAACAGTCTGGCCATCTTTGTGCCGGTAAAATAGGGGATATGAATCTGCACGTCATTTTTCTGACCAATGCGATCGAGGCGACCAATACGTTGTTCAAGTAGATCAGGGCTCAAAGGTAAATCGAACAGAATGAGGTCGCTAGCAAATTGAAAATTACGACCTTCACTACCAATTTCCGAGCAGACCATCAGCTGGGCACCGCGTTCGGTCTCAGCGAAATAGTTTGCGGCCCTGTCTCTGGCAATAAGGTTCATCCCCTCATGAAACACGGTGGTGCGTACAGGAATTCTTTCGGCCAGACTTTTTTCGATTCTGATAGCTGTGGATTGCAAGCTGCAAATTAGCAGGAATTTCTTTTCTGGCTGGTTGGTTAAGAGGTCGACTAACCAGTCCAATCGAGGGTCAATGGCAGTCCAATTTTCAACAGCGCGTTCTGGATAATAACTATCAGCAGCGTATTCCGCAGGTCTGGTCAGTGGTACCGGCAGAGGAACCCTACCTGGAAAGCCCTCAATGGCTGAACGGACATTGCGAAATAGCACCCGCCCGGTGCCGTGTCTGTCTAGTAATGCATGTATTAATTCTTCATCAGTACCAGACTGTTGTAGCTTTTCGACAATCGCCGCGCGGGCAATATTTTTCTCCGCTTCAGTACCCTGGAGGAGCTGATTTGCTTGCTCGGCGATTTCCCCGAATTGTTCTTCCTGGGCAAGAAATGCTTTGAAGCTATGAAAGCGATGAGGATCAAGTAAGCGCAGGCGTGCAAAGTGGCCTGATTTGCCAAGCTGTTCCGGTGTTGCGGTAAGTAGTAGTAACCCTTTGCTGATCTGTGCA
>CBDUKY010000436.1:0-3044 GCA_965367925.1 uncultured Pseudomonadales bacterium
TGCGTCCTTGATCACGGCGCTTAGGCGTAACACCACAACCCCGGTAAAAGCACCAGAGACCAAAATAATTATTGGCTTCCCTGGCAAACCGCGATCTTCCCCAGCCAGTTTCTTTAGCGGCCTGGGCTATCACTAATGAAGCTGGCACAACATCAACGCGTTGTAGCAAGGCACCTACACGGATGACATCGTCATCGCTCTTTTCTCGAAGCGCGTAGCGTCTTTCCATCTTTTTGAGATCTTCTCGCTGGATCTGATCAAGTTCATTCCCCTCAACCAACTGGTTAGCAAGAGACTCCAGCCAACGTCGTTCAAGTGCGACCTCAAGATTAGCCTGGCGCACCATCGGCAAAAGATAGTCATAAAATGCCTGCTTCCGGCTCGGGGTATGTTTTATTTCACTGAATTTTGGTGCGTCGTGATATGCCACTTCACCAATAACAACTGGCTCCGGGTGAAAGGCTGGAACTGTTTCCGCAGCCCGCATTTCCATCGGAATCTCACCTGTGAGAGATAGATCGCTGGCCATATCAGCCATGGGTACCAGTGCCATTCCAAGGAATGCACTAACTGCCAGTAATTTTTGCGAACGCAGCAGTTTCAAACCTTCTTTAAAGGCGGATTGCAGTATTGGTAGCGCAAGGAAAGTCATCAAATAGGTGTGAGGCGTGGCAAACGTGGGGGCATTCTAGTTAAAGAATGAAGAAATCTCCATATTTACTACAATTTAGATGAATTGTAAGTATAAACTTACATTTAAAAACTAAATTTATAATTTAAATTCAATGACTTAATTGAATTTTATAAAAATGGAGAATTTTGCATAATCTAGGAATAGACAAGATTGTTCGTGATTAGCGGCTTGTAGTGATCAGGTGTTCGAATACCCAATGCCTGGCGAACCTCTGTGAGTGGTTGCGCTAGCCTTTCTTCCCAGCACTCAGCGGGCAACCAACTAGCCTGCTTACCTGCCCGATAACCCTCACGAAGCCAGGTGAATATCTCCTTGCCAACATGGGGTTTCAATTTGAATCCAGCCACAAAAGCGATAAAACCAAGCCCTCTATTCTGGGTCTGAGCGTAAGTAAATGCTAACAAACAGGCTTCCCCAGCGAGATCACGACCATAGCCTGTCACGACATGCCAGAGGTCGTGTTGGTCCCGCAATCGTCGTGCATATTTGTCTACCTGTGGGTCTGGAATAACCCCATCGAGTACGTCATTACTAGCCATTTCCAGGCCTTCCGCGGTAATGCCGCCAGTCTCCATAAACTGCAAATATGCCTGTCCCAGGCTACCCATGGGTAGACGCCGGAGCGCTTCCCGGTCCGATAGCGTTTCAAGCAGCGTTCTTGGTTGGGAGAAGATCTTCTGATCGACCCCGACCGTGACAAACTTGCGATAACCGCGCAACACCGAATCACCAGACAGGGCTTTGATAATCTCAAATACCTGGCTGGTATCTTCTGGGTCCTTTACCAGTTTTCGGATGGCACGAAGTGCAATCAGAGGCTGGATGCGCGGTGTTTTCTTCATCAGTTAACCAATTTATTTGTGTGGATTGATCAAATATTTCTCACCAGTTGCCTGTCTCGCATAGCCCTTCACCACCTCAGGCTTTAACACCTCTGCTAGCGAAACCTCAGACGTATAGTGGCTAGCAAATGTCGTGTTAATTTCATCTGCCACCCGCTGACGAAGCGCCTGGAAAGCATCCATCCCAATTCGGCCAATGAACGGCGTAAGCAACCAACCGCCAATACCCCAGGCCATACCGAAGCTTCGGTTTAAAATTGTTGGACTTCGATCAAGTCCGCCATAGATATAGACCTGCTTGTAGGTTGTGGAACCATAGCGGCTATATTCTGGCGCAGTTTTGTTAGCTGCAATTTCCATTGCCGTTAGAATTTGGCTAGCGAGGTTACCACCACCAGTTGCATCAAAAGCCAGGGTTGCACCAGTTTCTACCAGCGCATTGACAAGATCATCCATAAAAGATTCTGAACTTGAATTGCACACATACTTAGCGCCAAGGTCTTTGAGCAACTTGACCTGCTCTTCCTTCCTAACAATATTTACAAGGGGAACGTCGTCAGCCAGACAAATTTTCACGAGCATCTGACCAAGGTTTGAAGCTGCAGCGGTATGAACCAGTGCCGTATGATTTTCTAGCTTCATGGTTTCGACCATACCAAGCGCTGTCAACGGATTAACAAAACACGATGCTGCCTGGGCTGGTGTTGTACCTTCATGCATAACCAGACAATTACTTGCGCTAACAACCCGGTACTGGGAATACATTGCACCACCAGCAACACCAACAACCTTACCCACCAGGCCTTCAGCACCTGCGCCTGCGGCTACCACAACACCACTGCCTTCATTACCAACAGGCATTGATTCATCGACTCGCGCCTGCATTGCCGGCATCATCTTTTCTGGTACATCCATGGTAACAACAGCGTCATCGCCACTACCTGAAACTTGCATGGTACTAACATCAGCTGGCCCAAGCAGAAGCCCTAGATCAGAAGGATTGATTGGTGCTGCCTCAACTTTTATCAACACCTCACCATCTTTTGGTTCTGGTACAGGTACGGATGCAATCGATATTTCTAATTTACCGGCCGCTGTAATCTTTGAACGTATTTCTTTGGATACTTCACTCATGGATATTCCTTATTTCACTTCAACTAGTTCAACTTCAAATATTAGTAGGCTATTTGGGGGTATTGGTCCAGCACCACGAGCGCCATAGCCCAATGCTGGTGGAATGTATAATTTCCATTTATCACCTTCTTTCATCTTTAGCAGCGCTTCAGTCCAACCGGGAATCACACCACCAACAGGAATAGTAAGTGGCGCACCTCGTTTATAGGAATTATCAAATTCACTCCCATCAAGAAGCGTGCCTGCATAATGTGCCGCGACGGTATCGGCTGGTACTGGTGTCTTACCTGTTCCTGAAGTGATTACCTCGTATTGAAGCCCTGATGCCGTTGTTATTACGCCGTCTTTCTTTGCATTTTCCGCCAGAAAAGATT
>CBDUKY010000437.1:0-3043 GCA_965367925.1 uncultured Pseudomonadales bacterium
CTCATCGGTCATACCTTCCCACCAGACGTCTCCGTCTTCAGTTTCTGCGACATTAGTAAAGATGGTGTTTTCTGCAATGCTTAACATGGCGTTGGCATTTGAGTCCATGCTAGTACCAGGTGCAACGCCGAAAAATCCTGCTTCAGGATTGATGGCGTAAAGTTGTCCATCATCACCAAACTTCATCCAGCAAATATCGTCACCAACAGTTTCAACTTTCCAGTCCTTGATGGTGGGGATCAGCATCGCCAGGTTAGTCTTGCCACAAGCACTTGGGAAAGCACCAGCAACATATTTGGATTTACCTTCTGGGTTAGTCAGCTTCAAGATCAGCATATGTTCTGCGAGCCAGCCTTGATCTCTCGCCATCGCAGATGCGATACGTAAGGCGAAACATTTCTTGCCGAGCAGTGCATTACCGCCATAACCAGAACCAAAAGACCAGATCTCGCGAGTTTCTGGGAAGTGCGCGATATAGAGGCTCTCTGGGTTACATGGCCATGGCACATCCTGCTTACCATCAACAAGTGGTTGGCCAACAGAATGGACGCAAGGGACAAATTCGCCGTCTTCGCCGAGTTCTTCAAGCACCTTGTCGCCGACTCTGGTCATAATATGCATGTTTACGACGACATAAGGTGAATCGGATAGTTCTACACCAATATGTGCGATAGGGGAGCCAACAGGACCCATGCTAAAGGGAACCACATACATGGTTCGACCACGCATACAGCCTTCAAACAGGCCGTCGAGGGTCTTGCGCATTTCAGTGGGTTCGACCCAGTTATTGTTCGGGCCAGCATCAATTTCTTTTTCAGGGCAGATAAAAGTACGGCTTTCTACGCGTGCTACATCGGCCGGGTCGGAATTTACCAGATAGCTATTCGGTCGTTTTTCTGGGTTTAGTTTCTTGGCAGCACCAGTGCTGACAAGCAGTTCGAACATGCGATCATATTCTTCTTTACTACCGTCACAGATGACGACGTTGTCTGGCTGGCAGAGCGCTTTCATTTGCTCTAGCCATGTCTGCAACTGTTTGTTTTTCAACATTTAACCGGGCCTTATAGTACTTGGGTTCTGACAACCCATGGGTGGAATATTGCGGTTTTGAAAGGTGCGCAAGGATAACTGAAATTGGTTCAAAAATCGACTCGATTATTGCCAAGAATCAATAGATAGAATCGATTGATTCTGGTTTTCTCGGTCATTTGCCTCAAATGGCTTAAAGCCTTGAATCACGCATTGTGTGGGTTTTTGAATTTCATGCGGGTATCATAGCGCTCCCACCGAACTGTGGAATTACCCTGCCAGTCATGACCCATGAACAACCCAGACTAATTAATAGCTATCGACCTTATTGGGCCGAGTGTTTCGGGGTTGCGCCTTTTTTACCGACCAGCCGTGAGGAAATGGACCAGCTTGGTTGGGATAGCTGTGATGTCATCATCGTCACAGGTGACGCCTACGTCGATCATGTCAGCTTTGGCATGGCGGTAATTGGCCGTGTGCTCGAGGCACAAGGCTTCAGAGTAGGCATTATTGCCCAGCCCGACTGGACTTCAAAAACAGCCTTTGAGTCCCTGGGTAAGCCAAATCTCTATTTTGGTGTCGCTGCTGGCAATATGGATTCGATGATCAATCGCTATACAGCGGACAAGAAAACCCGCCACGATGACGCCTATACCCCTGGAAATGTCAGCGGTAAGCGCCCGGATCGTGCAGTAATTGTCTACTCCCAGCGCTGCCGGGAAGCCTATAAGGATGTGCCCGTGGTCATTGGCAGTATCGAAGCCAGTTTACGTCGGATTGCGCACTTTGATTATTGGAGCGAGAAGGTCAGACGTTCGATTCTTATGGACGCCAAAGCAGACCTGCTTTTATATGGCAATGCAGAGCGCGCCATTATTGAACTCACTCACCGGCTCGCCAATGGTGAAGCCATTGAAGAGATCAGGGATATTCGAGGCACAGCCTATAGCCTGAAATCACTACCGACAGACTACCGGTGTATTGATGCCTCGGTGCTAGTCGATGATGAAAAACCGAATGAAACCGAATCAGCCCCGCCGGACGATACCCAGGTGGTGAGGTTGCTGGATTTAAACAAGCAACCAGTTGATGATAAGAGCTATATAAAGCTGCCCGCCTATGAGCAGGTAAAGGATGACAAGGATCTCTACGCCCATGCGTCGCGAATTCTTCACCGGGAAACCAACCCCGGTAATGCAAGATCCCTGGTACAAGCCCATGGAGATCGCTATGTGTGGCTGAATCCACCGCCGATCCCGCTAACCACGGAAGAAATGGACTGGGTGTTTGAATTACCCTACCAGCGTGTGCCTCACCCAAAGTACGGGGATGCAAAGATACCGGCATACGAGATGATCCGCTTCTCCGTCAACATCATGCGAGGCTGTTTTGGCGGTTGTACCTTTTGTTCCATCACGGAGCATGAAGGCCGAATTATCCAGAGTCGGTCTGAAGATTCGATTTTGAATGAAATTGAGGCCATCAAGGAAAAGACGCCAGGTTTCACAGGGGTTATTTCAGACCTGGGTGGACCAACGGCAAATATGTGGCGCCTGTCATGTAAGAGCAAGGCCATAGAATCCAGTTGTCGTCGACCATCATGTGTTTACCCTGGCATCTGCAAGAACCTGAATACAGATCAAACCCCACTGATTTCGCTTTACCGTAAGGCACGTGAAATTGACGGGGTAAAGAAGGTCCTGATTGCGTCTGGACTTCGTTATGACCTGGCGGTGAAAACACCAGAATATGTCAAAGAGCTGGTTTCTGAGCATGTCGGCGGCTATTTGAAAATTGCTCCTGAGCATACCGAGCAAGGCCCCCTGTCAAAGATGATGAAGCCTGGCATCGGCACCTATGATGAATTTAAGACCCTGTTTGATAAATACTCGAAAGAAGCGGGCAAAGAACAGTATTTAATCCCTTACTTTATTGCTGGTCACCCAGGTACCAGTGATGAAGATATGGTGAATCTGGCGCTGTGGTTAAAGCAACATGGCTTCCGTGCTGATCA
>CBDUKY010000438.1:0-3041 GCA_965367925.1 uncultured Pseudomonadales bacterium
CCTGATATTTTTATCAGCTATGCCTCGGCATCTGCTTGTGTGAATCGATTGAATCGTCTGTTTCAGCACAACGATATTGTCGATGATCTGTTACCAGCGACGGGTCGTGTTGACGCGTCATCAGTGCCAGTGAAATTGCACTTTCGACGTGTCAGTTTTCAGTATGACACAGGTACTGCAGCCGTCATTTCTGATCTTGTGCTTAGCCTCGATCTCAATACCAGGGTGTGTCTGATCGGTAAAGTTGGTGCGGGTAAGTCGACACTATTGAAACTAATGTGTGCCGAGATCAAACCAACCAGCGGCAAGATTGAAGTCGAATATGCCGACGGTCTGGTTGCTGATTTGTGGTGTACCGATGTTTATCACCAGTTTAGGCAGCACCTCGGTTATATGCCCCAGGAAGCTTACCTTTCGAATACGAGTCTTGCGGTCAATGTCTCCTTAGACACCTTTCATACAGAGGAAGATGTCATGCGGGCGATTCATATGGCGGAGCTGGAGGCAGATATTGGTCACTGGGCCTCGGGTATGGCCGAGGAGGTGGGGGAAACCGGGGTTAACTTATCCGGCGGCCAGAAACAACGAGTGAATCTGGCCCGGGCACTCTATTCCGGACGACCTTATCTTGTCCTTGATGACCCATTAAGTGCTGTTGATACGGATACGGAAGCTAACCTGATGCGGACGCTCGTGACGGAACCTGACGGTTTTATGTTGTCGACACACAGACTCACTGAACTCGCACAAACCGATAGATTACTCGTCCTCGAGCAAGGGCGGATTATTGAGGATGGGGAGCCAGGATTGCTTGCGAGCAATCCAACATCGGAATTTAGTCAACAATTAAAAGCAGGGGATGAACCAGTTGATCCAGCGCCAGCCTAGTGCTGCGCTGGATAAGGATGATCCCTTCTAGCTAAAAAAGAGAATAATTATGGAACACAAAAATTTTGTCACCGCTGAGGAAGTCAGCGAAAAGCAAAATAATGTCAAAACCATTGTCCGGTTCATTAGCAGTCTAAGTTTACTGCGACGTGTGTTTTTCCCGACTTTGTTAATCATTATTTGTGCTGCTGCCACACCACCCTATTTCCTCTGGTTTGTGGGTGAAATTATCGACTGCTATGGCGCAGTGGGCTGTAGCGTACAACACAATGTGCTTGGCTGGGAGCTAGTGATACCTGCAACCCTGTCAACGCTGGTTGTGATTACCATTGCAGCGATATTTTGTAGAGTCTGCGCCTGGACCTTGTTTGAACTCTCCGGGCAATGGTCTACCCAGGGTATACAAAACGAGATGATGCGTAGCATGTCGGAGGTGAGGACAACCTTCTTTGATGAGAATCCTTCAGGTCGACTCATCAATCGGCTGTTAGGTGACTACGGGATGTTGCGCCTCGAAGGTGTCATGTCTGTGGGCGATACAGTTAACGGCCTGGCGGAAGTACTTTGTGTCGGGCTGCTTATTATGCTCGCGCACCCTGTGGCTGGACTGCTGATCATTCCTGTGGTGCTGATGTATGTGGCATTGCAAATGCAACTAGCACCGATGATGAGTCATGCGAGAGAAATTCGTGCAGTCAAGATTGGTGAGGCGTTGCACCGTGAAACCGACTTGATTGAGGGGCGAACAATTTTTAGTTTGTATAACAAACAAAGAAATTTGCTTGAGCGAATTCACAAGGCATTTGGCGACTCGATGAATATTCAATTGTTCTACGCCAGGTTAATGGCCTGGGGGATGCTATGGATGGGCTTGATCTCTGCCTTCTATGCTGTCGTGGTGTATGGCTTTATCGTATATGGCCTGCAGACCGGCATTCTGACAGTTACTCTGGCTGCTGTGGTGATTACCGCTGTTTTTAATCTGAATAACATATTCTTCGGCCTTGCCTGGGATATGTCATTTCTTGGTGAAACAGCATCCCATGCGCGGCGGGCATTTTTCATGATTGATTTACCTCATGAAACAACCGAGGAATCGAAATTGATCAAGGTGTCTAAAGAAAACGTCAAGGTCGTACCCTTTGAGCAGCTACCCAGCAAGAAGCTACGTGGTGATATTGTGTTTGATCACTACAGCATGTCGTACCGGGAAGATACGCCGCTCATTCTTGATAATCTGAGTTTGACCATTCCCCAGGGGAAAAAGGTTGGGGTTATTGGTCGCACGGGGGCTGGAAAGTCGAGCCTAATGCAGGCGCTATTTCGTATGGTGTATCACCAGTCTGGTGATATCAGGATTGGTAGTCATTCTATCTTTGACCTGGATGTGGCTAGCCTGCGTAGTCATTTTGGTGTGGTACCGCAAGATCCTTATCTGTTTATGGGTACGATCCGATTTAACTTGCAAGGCCAATTAACTGAGGTTACTGACGAGCAGCTAAATGCCGCGCTCGATACGGTTGGATTGCAGTTAGATCTTGACGCCAGAGTAATGGAAGGTGGTAAGGACTACAGTGTCGGTGAACGTCAGCTACTTTGTCTTGCCCGGCTTGTACTGCTGGATAAGGAATATATTCTTATGGATGAGCCAACAAGCTCGCTGGATCGACGTTCTGATGATCATATTCAGCGTCTACTACGTACCGAGCTGGCAGATAAAACTGTCATCACCATTGCGCATCGTTTGGAGAGTCTGGAGCAGTATGATCTGATTCTTGAAATGGCGGATGGGCGACTACTGCGTCAGGGACCACCGGCCCAACTTATTCCGTTGCTGCGTAATCAGTACGTCGATGAGGCGGCGGGTTAATTTGTGGCGGTTAACTTGAGCTGGCTAGAGAAAAGAGCTGACACGCTCTTTCAGTATGATGCGCGGCACCGTATGACAATTACCAATGAATGGGATGGTCGTCCGGCGCCGCGTTTCTATCTCGGTCTTAGTTCACAGGGGAGTGTATGCAGGTTTAGGTATGATGTAGCAGCGGACATAGTACAACAGTTAGCAGTGTTGGCCGCAAGGGCTACGGTTGATCCTGATGGACAAAAACTACCCTTGCATCATAAGGCTTATCTTTCACTTCTGGCTGAACCAC
>CBDUKY010000439.1:0-3039 GCA_965367925.1 uncultured Pseudomonadales bacterium
AAAGGTTGTTGGAATCGGTAGATCAACAATTACCCCTGGCTTCGGTGCGACGTTTCTTGTGTTGCGCAGGTTGTACAGGTCAGTGATACATAGATCATGGTCACTCAGAATAACTGCATTGGCGCCATGCTTTTTTCGACCCGCAGCGTTTTGCTGAACGGTATCGCCATTAATAAATACCAGTGCGATATTGCGATCGTCCAGTGTTGGTCGCATTTCTTCCCATCGCCGTAACTCGGCGATACAGTAGGGTCACCAGTGGCCGCGGAAAAATTTGAGTAAAAATGGCTGGCCTTTTAACGATGCAAGGCTAAAGGGTCGGCCCTGATCGTCATCTGCTGTGAAGTTGATTATCTGGCCGCCAACCGTGACGGTAGGCGTATTCTTGTCTTGCGCCGACTGAAGTCTGAGTGCGGGGAAAATCGTGCCCAGTGCAATTGCGAAAGCTGCGGGTATGGTGCCGATTTTGCTTGCGTCGAGAACGAAAGCAGCAACACCCAGGGCAGCTGAAATAAGCATCAGGGTAAAATAGATTGTGCGGTTTTTCGGTACCGAAACCTGATTTACCCGATAGAAAAAAGCGCCAAGGCTAGTGAGTATCAAAATACCGGATAAGATCCCAAGCCAATCACCGCTGTTCATGAAGCAACCTGAATCGATGTGTGGATAGACTTAACCTTACTACTTTTTAGCAAAGAGTCGTTGTAGAAATGACGAATCGGTAATATCGAAGACATAAGCCGATAATGGTCTGATGGACCGATTTCACCTCTAAAGTGCAAGATAGCCTCCTTTAAAACAACTGCGCCACAACAACTGCTTCCCGTCGTCTTGGTGCAATCCCTGGTTAAGTCATTGCTGCTGGTCAAAGCGCTTGATACCTACCTGCTATGTGGCCACTGATGGGAGAGTAGATGACCAACATAGCAGGGCAGGTGAAAAACCTTATGGTCTAAATTATGACCGGACAAAGCCTAAAAATTTCTCATCGGATCTGGATAAATGAAGCCGCCAGTGACGAACCTCATCCGGGCACTCTTGCTATCTCAAAGCTTCTGGTTTCAACCCGCTCGGCATTAGCTGGCCATGGCGCTTTATTATTCTGGTCAGGATGTTAGGCTCATTTTAAATCGCCTGTCGCTCAGATGATTCAATTTACCGCAAGCCACTTTCAGCCTGTGAAGAATCCGCTATGGTGTCGAAAAAGAATGGGAGTCACTGATGGTCAAGTTTCATATAAATGGTGAGCCACAGACATTTGATGGCAGTGATGACACGCCACTTCTGTGGGTGCTAAGAGACCATTTCCAGCTCACTGGCACTAAATATGGATGTGGTGTTGGCCAGTGCGGTGCCTGTACGGTACATATAAACGGCATGGCCCAGCGAAGCTGCATTACCCCGGTCAGTGCTATCGCAGGCGCGCAAATTAAAACCATTGAAGGCTTATCTGAGCATGGTGAACACCCTGTCCAACAAGCCTGGCTGGAACTAGATGTACCCCAGTGCGGCTACTGTCAGGCAGGCCAAATTATGGCGGTGACAGATTTCCTCAGAAGGCATCCCAATCCCACGGATCAACAAATAGACGACAACATTACCAATCTTTGTCGTTGTGGCACCTATGTACGCGTCAGGAAAGCCATCCATCGTGCCGCTGAGCTTATGACCAGAGAGGAGGCGTGAATATGAAACCAGTTTCGCGCAGGCAGTTTTTAATTTCTGGTAGCACAGCCGCAGGCGCGCTACTTATCGGGGTACCAGTTACCTTCGCAAGTGATATGGCCACGGACAAGATCGAAGTGATTGGTGCGGATGACCTGGGGGAGCGCAAGCTTGGTTTTTTTGTGACCATAAATCCGGATAACACGGTGATTATTGGTTCAAATCAACCGGAGATTGGGCAGGGCATCCGCACCACACTTCCCATGTTAGTTGCCGAGGAGCTTGAAGTTGACTTTGACATGGTCTCAGTGCAACAGATGCCGCTCGGTCTTGTTAGAACCTCAGAAGGTATGCGGTGGCGTTACGGTGGGCAAGGTGTTGGTGGTAGCACTGGTCTGACTAGCAACTGGCAAATGATGCGAGAAGTCGGTGCAAAAGCACGACAGCTACTGCAACAGGCCGCTGCCAATCAATGGGAGGTAGATGTAGCAGAAGTTTATTCCGAATCCGGGTTTGTGAAACACAAATCCGGCAAGTCCATCGCCTATGGGGCACTTGTTACAGCGGCGTCCAGGTTGCCAATGCCTGATGCCGCCCCTACCTTGAAAGATGTCAGGGAGTTTAAAGTTGCTGGCCATTACCATCATGCGGCGGATGTCCTTGATGTGGTTACAGGCAAGGCGAAATACGGGCTTGATACCATCAAACCGGATATGAAGATCGCCATGATTGTTCGCGCGCCAACAATGGATGCAAGGGTTAAGCGATTTGATGCTACCGGGGCACTAAAGATGCCCGGCGTGATCGATGTATTTAAGATTGAGGGGCCAAAACCAGCAGCACCTTATCTCGTGCTTGCCAGTGGTGTGGCAGTCGTCGCTGATACCACCTGGACAGCAATGAAGGCAAGGAAGGCACTGAAAATAGAATGGTCAGAGAGTCCATTTGAAAAAGAAAGCACCGGCTCGTTTGATGAAACCGCGAAACGGTTATTAGCAAAACAAGGTCAGATCGTTAGAGATGACGGTGACTTTGACCAGGCAATGGAGAATGCAGCCCAGACTGTTGAAGCGACCTATAGCGTGCCTTACGTTTCCCATGCACCGCTAGAGCCGCAAAATTGTTTTGCACATATATATAGTGATGAAGCGGGGGAGCGTTGTGATGTCATTGTGCCAACCCAAATGCCATCTAGTGTGTCTCGATCCGTCGCTGCAGTGACCGGCATTGATCGAATGCGTATTCGTGTTGAGATGACAAAAGTCGGTGGTGGGTTTGGTCGTCGGCTAACGACAGACTATGCTGCCGAGGCTGCAATGATTGCCAGGCACACAGGCCTACCGATCAAGCTAGTCTGGACCAGGGAAGATGATA
>CBDUKY010000440.1:0-3030 GCA_965367925.1 uncultured Pseudomonadales bacterium
TCGCATGCACGCCCAGAAAGGATTGCTGGTCTGGTTGTCTGAGCAGACTTGATTTCTATACAGAATGATTGTCGCGGCACGCTCTGCTACAAATCTCTCATAAATTTGTTGAGGTAAAAAAAAGGCCGGCATAAGAATCGAGATCCCTATACCGACCTTAAGCTCCACACGGTTATACGGCTGAGTTTATGATTTCACGAATGTAATTCTCGGCACCACCCTCTTCGAATCCATAGCAAAATGTAATTTCGTGGCCTGGTAGATCTTTTGCGGTTTCTAACCAATACAGGTCGCGATCTTTATCGATCAGATTAATCTGCCAGCCGCGTTTTTCGCTACGAAACAAGTCAGGACGACGTATCCATGCGATCGCAGCGGAATCCCAGGGATGAAACCCAGGGTCCTCGGGAAAACGTTTTTGCCATTGTGCAATCCAGTCCAGGGAGCGCGTATACAAATAATCAGCCATCGGTGTATCAGACTTAACGATAGCGTCAAGATTATCTTTTGATAGCACTACCTGACTTGTTAGTTCAAAGCCGGTCATCACTACAGGTACGCCACTGTCCATCATTAAGCGCGCTGCACGCACATCATTCTCGAAGTTAAAATCTCGTACTGGTCCTACCTCGCCTAGATAAAAGGCATTACCTTTTGTGCGACCACCAACAATAATAACTTCATCAATTTTGCTCATCAGCTCTGGATAGTTTGCTGCGAGAATACCCATATTGGTAAGTGGTCCAATTGCCGCAATCTTAAGCCGCCGCCTTCTAAGTTCCGATGCGATAAACTCAACCGCATCATTTGTTTCTGGTATCTCAGTCGCACCTTGATCGATTGGGCCGCTCGCGCCTGCTATCACCTTGACCTCGTCACCCGTGTCAGCAGCATGTATTGCAACAAGTTCTGCCGCGACTCTGGTTGTCTCGATGAGTGGCGCATTGCCGTAAGTTGTAGTCACACCGACTAATTCAATATCAGCTGCATTCAAGGCAGTTGCTATAGCAAAACCATCGTCGACGTCTCTTGGTCTTCCCTCGTGCCAGACACCTGTTGCGACATCTGTGTCAATGATGAGTGCATTTGTCATGATTCAATTCCTTTTACTACTTTTACCAGGATAGCCTGCCCCTAGGCGACCGCAGCTACTGGCTTTGCTAACGACCAGCCTTTTATCCAATCCACACCCGTTGTGAGGAGTAATTGTTTTTGCTCAAGGCTCCTCGATAGGGGTAATTGCGCAACACCGATTAAGCGGCGAATGAGCTCAACACCAGCGAAGGCACGGACTAGCGAATCATCAATCGTGGGTCTCTCTGATTTGATTCTTTCAAGAATGGGCGTCACATCAATGCCGACAAACATACAATGGGCGACAAGCACACCTAAATCGAACTCCGCTGGACCATAAAAGCCAAATTCAGGATCAATGACACGGATACCCGTGTCAGCATGACGCAACCAACTACCAGGAAAGAAGTCGCCGTGGAGTAGTGCTGGGGTGCCGGCATCTTTCTGACCTAGATATACAAGCCCGAGGGTAAGAGTTTTCGTGACCAGATGCTCATCTTCTGCGAGTTGATTAGCGATTCCTGTGAGACCTTGAGTAATTTCATCCAGCGCTGCGGCATAGTGCTTGTTAAGGGGAATCACAAATAGATGATCATGGTTTAAGCGGCGCATCGCCAGATTACAGAAGTCTCCTGGCGCTACAGCAATATCATGCAATCGAGATAAATACCCTAGTAGTAAATCTATTTCTCGAACATCTAGCACGCTGGTTTCGTAAGCATTGGTAAAATCCGCGGACTCACCAAGATCCTCCAGAGCAATAAGATGATTTACAGGATCCTGGCCAAGTAAACGGGGTTGAAGGCGCGCCACTGCAGCTGTGCTTACTGTTGCGCGATAGAATGCTGCCTCCATTTCGCTCCGCTCAAGCGGTGCTGGAATATCCGGATACTTTGCAACATAGGGTACTGACTGCTTGAGGATAAGCGTGTCGTGGTTATCCAGCTGAACCCGACGAGTAATGTTCATATTGCCCTCACCGGCCCTCGAAATCGCCGACACACTACGCGCTGGGTCTATCCAGTTCATACGGCTCAAGTAACTCGAAACGATAGCTGCATCGTCTTGTTCAAGGTCAATCATGTGGCATATCCATTAGGCAAATTAGCGGATTTTTTATCGAATTGTTTTTGATTTCTAGTAGACCGCCTGACGATAATTTTTATTACAAAACTGAAACACGACGGCGGAAAACGAGCAAGAGATGCCCGGATTGTCGCCCAAATGCTTCGCTGGTAGACTCAAGACAAAGCAGGTGCGATTGTTAAGCAGCTAGCAAAACGATAAATAGAACAAGGCCCAACCCGCACTTTCGCCAGGATTCCAGACCAACAAGAGAGCTACCAATGAAAGTAATTGATTTTGAATGTGACACACCCACGGTCGAAGCCGTCAAGGATACGATTCGCCTGATTGAAGAAGGTCGCGGTTTTGACAAAGAAGGTTATGCACAGAACATGGCACCAGGCTGGGCGGCACAAATTGGTATGACCCTCGAAGAATTCAATGAAGTAAAAGAAAAAGAAGGTCTGACAGTATTGGCACTAAAGCTCTGTGAAGTCGATATGGCCAATGCAATGTCGAATGCAGATGTTATTAGCATGCTCGATGCTGCGAATGTGGAATATGCCTGTATTGGCAATGCTGGCCGTAGAGCATCCAACGAAGATGTGGCAGCTTTCGCAAAAGAGTATCCAGACCGACTTATTCCCTGGTTTAGAATCTGGGGCGATGAAGGCGCTAACGGCGTCAGGGCATTAGAAGCCGGTGTGAAAGAACTGGGTTGTCGCGGCTTTGAAGTTTCATCCTACCGCGAAAAACGCTACATCAACGATCCCGCGTTTTACCCCTACTATGCCAAGTGCGTTGAACTGGATATCCCGGTGCGAATTACGACAGGTATTCACCTGCTGTCCGATCGTGCACATGACTATGCACACCCTCAATACCTTGATC
>CBDUKY010000441.1:0-3023 GCA_965367925.1 uncultured Pseudomonadales bacterium
GCAAAACAGCCGCCGTATTTCGACCAGGGCCGATTCGATGCTCGCGGTGCCCGCCGGGTTGTCGCCCACGACACCACCAGCGTGAATGTTGCAACCAGTGCAGGGCTGACTAATAACAGCGACGTATTCTATGTTCAGAATATGGATCAAAAAGTGATCGCACAGCTTGCAGGTATTGGTATAGGTCATCTGCCAAGATCCAGAATTCAGCATCTCTTAAAGCGTGGTGATCTCGTTGAATTGGATTTTGAAGATACACAGAAAAGCGAAACAGCTTATATGGCGTGGCGCTTCACCGGTGCTGGTCGAGGACTCAAAGCTCTGACCAACCTGATTGCAGATAGCTATGCTAAATCAAACAGTTAAGCCAATTGCCGATCTAGTACGTATAATTAGCTCTTTCAAGAAAGTGACTTATTAATGGTAAGTGAAAAAAACGGTCAGGTTGGGGTGATGCTGGTAAACCTCGGCACACCAGACGCACCAACACCTGCGGCAATCCGAAAGTACCTGGCGGAATTTCTTACCGATAAGCGCGTTATTGGTATACCTTCAGTAGTCTGGCTGCCCATACTCTACGGCTTTATCCTGCCCTTCCGGCCAGCGAAGCTGGTCGCCAACTACCAGGCAATCTGGGGCAATGAGCATGGGCCAATTCGCGAGCACACAGAAGCACTGGCCGAAAAAGTCGAAACTGAGATTCAAAAAGAGCAATTTGGCAAAGATCTGGCGGTTCGTGCTGCGATGACCTACGGCAATCCTTCCATGGCGCAGGTCTTAAACGATTTTCTCGAGGCGGGCATTGAAGAGGTCGTTATTTTACCGCTGTTCCCCCAGTATTCGACCACCACGACAGCTGCAGTATTCGACAAGTTTGCAAAGGTGTTAAAAGGGGTGAAAGAGATACCAGGCATCCGTCTCATTAAGGACTACCACGACAATCCAACTTATGTGCATAGTATTAGCAAGTCCATTGATCACACAGTTGGCCACCTACCTGACGATGCCAGACTGTTGTTTTCTTTTCACGGATTACCGCAAGCCCAGGCAGATGCCGGGGACCCCTACCCTGCACATTGTCATCGAACAGCGGAGCTAGTTGCTGCTAGCCTTGGTCTTGAAGATCACCAGTGGCAGATTACTTTCCAGTCCCGGTTCGGTCCTGCACCCTGGCTTCAACCCTATACATCCGAAGTACTTGCGCGGCTACCCGGCGAAGGCGTTAAACAAGTTTACATTGTCTGCCCTGGGTTCGCCTCGGACTGCCTGGAAACGCTAGAAGAAATTGAAGTAGAAAATCGGGACATATTCTTTGAAGCTGGCGGCGAATCTTTTACCTATGTGCCAGCACTAAATAGCTCAGATGATCATGTGGCGCTAATCAAGGAATTGGTTCTTGGCGTCCAGTACGTGAAGGACAATCGCGACTAGGCTTCTGTGTTGGCCTCATCAGGGCTGACATAGTTATAGCCAGCTACCCTGTCTCGCCCCTGTTCAACAGCAAAAGATAATGCCTGCTCAGCATGAGCAATCAAATCTTCTGGAGATTCGGTGCCGTGATATGAAGTAATACCGCCAGAGGCTGTTATCTTCACGTCATCCTGGTCATTGACCTGAATTTGACTAATTAGTTGGCTAATACGATTAATGATTTGCAACGCATCCTGCTCAGAGCAACCAGACAGGACAAGGCCAAACTTGTCGGCTTCTAAACGCGCAATGGCATCAACCTCACGCAAGGCAGCTTTCACAATCCGTGAAAACAACTGCAACACTTCATTACCGCGTCCAAGCCCTTGTTTTTCAATGATGTCTGCGAACTGATCAACCTGGGTAACCGCCACGGTAAACTCATAAACACCCCGCTCTGACATTGCCGAGTGTTGAAACAACAACTCCAAAAAGTGCCGCTTGTTAGAACAACCTGTTAAATCATCCAGGGTAGTGACCGCAGCAAATTTTGACTGAACGGAACTTAGTTCATCAGACATTGCTTTGATTTCAGCATCTTTGTCTTGCAGGTCGCTATCTAGCTTGTTGATTGCCATGGAAACCAGCACCACAGGTGCAATCATCGCTGTGATCAGGCCAAGGACGATAGCCGTGATAACCGTCGTGTCCTTTTCAGGTATCAGAAATATCATCGCCCCACACACTAGTATCGTGCTGATGCCGATTACCAAATAGATACGGGATTTCTGCATATTTCTTTCAGACCGTTAGGCTTGGGCTTTTGGCGCCCATTAAGTTAGGTGATAATAATGTAATCGCACTGCAATGCAAACCACCAAAGCCGGTCCAAAGGGTACGATTCTATGACGTTGATTTTCCTCTTAATGACATTGTCATTTGCCTGGTTCGCTTACAATCTCTATCACCCGATCTATGAGCATCCAAAACTCGCTACATTTAGCTTTCTGTCCGGTTGGCTAACAGGAGAACTGGCACTACATCACATCGTCTGGCAGGTCTGGTTGGTAACGATTTTCGTCTGGTTCGGCGCTGTACAGGGATTCTGGGGTGGCATCGGCTTTCTTGCAGCCATCTATGCCTGGGCCACCATGGCCTATTTTTATTTTTCCGGGGATAAGGCGAAAAGCGAGATGGAATCAGCCTTACAAACAGGGCTTGGGCATGACTATCGAGGCCAGATTGATCCAACATTGCAAGAGCGGTTCCCCAACCGGGTAAATATTGAGCAGCTCAAGCGGCCCTGGTCGATTATCGATCCACAGGTCGAGGTGGTGAAGAACTTACCTTTTGGCAATCATGGTCAGACACTAGATATCTACCGCGGTCGTCAAGGCTTTGAAAACTGTCCCGTTCTCATGCAGATACATGGTGGCGCCTGGACTGAAAAGATGGGTAGTAAAAACGAGCAAGCATTGCCACTGATGAGTCACATGGCGTTGCGTGGCTGGATTTGCGTCAGTATTGATTATCGGCTGAGCCCAAAAGCAACCTTTCCTGAACACATTATCGACTGCAAGGAAGCGCTGGTCTGGATCAAGAAACATATCCAG
>CBDUKY010000442.1:0-3016 GCA_965367925.1 uncultured Pseudomonadales bacterium
GGAATCGATGGACCAGGCACTGCTACCTCGAAGCTCGCCATTTAAATCTTTGCCTCTCGCCATAAACTTTGGTAACTGGCGCTTTGTTGCCATTCTGATGGGATTCATCCTGCCCATCCCGTCATGCTGTTGACTGACCTCAGGGAGGTGTTGATTGACAAGTTGAGTCACATAAACGCTATCTAACATGTTCTTCATATGAGAGGAGGCAAACCCACCCCCTCTGTTACAAGGTTAGATACGGATATTTCTGCAGGAATATGCGCAGCAAGGACTTAAATCCAGATTAGAGTGGAACCTATTCCATAGACAGGGCTAGCTCCTTCGAGGTTATAAATTCGAGTAGCGCAGGCTGCCCTCTACGGGTCGCTTCAACTCCGCGTTCGATAGCTGCTTTAATGTCAGCTGGATCCGTGACACGCTCACCATAGGCACCAAAAGCAACAGCCATATCCGCGTAGTGGCCAGAGATGTCGGTACTCCGATATTTTTCAGTAGCTACTTTCATAATTGGTAATTCAATTGCCATCGAGAAGTTGTTAAACAAAATCGATAGGATGGGTAATCTTTCACGCACGGCAGTTTCAAAATCCATTCCAGTGAAACCAATGGCAGCATCACCCCAGACATTGAGACAAAGGGCGTCGGGTTGCGCAAGTTTGGCCCCCATCGCAAGACCAAGACCGTAACCCAATTGTGTCGTTTTACCCCAGCCAAGGTAACTTAATGGCTTTATGGCCGGCCAAAACGGTGTGAGCTGATCTCTAGGGCTGCCGGCATCATGTGTTGCAATGACATTTTCCAAATCCACAGTATGGATTAACTCCCAGATAACCCGGTATGGAGAAATCGGTGTTTCCTCACTCGTCAAACGCGGCATCCATTCAGCCATCCATGCCTCGCTAACAGATTTAATCTCACCCTCAACATCGTAGCCGGCACTCGAAGCTTCAGGTAATTCATTCAGCAACGCTTCTAAAGCCAACTTCGCGTCACCTACAAGCGGGTGTTGAGCAGGAATATCTTTATTGATATCCATTGCATCGAGGGTTGCATGAATAATGATTTTGCCCTTTGGCATTGCCGTACCAAAGGCGGTCAAGGCAAAACTACAGCCAATGCCGAAAATTACATCAGCCTCATCAAGAAAATGACGCACCTGCCTCGGCAATGCGCGACCTGCCGTGCCTAGAGATAGTGGGTGGTTTTCAGGGAACGCACTCTTTCCCTCGAGACTTGTCGTCACAGGAATTTGTAATCGTTCCGCCAGGCACTTGAGCTCTTCCCATGCCTTTGCATAGTGCACACCCTGACCCGCATAGATGACCGGGCGACTGGCGTTTTTGAGAATCTGAGCTGCTTGTTTAATCTGATCCGGCGCTGGCCCTGAGGTTGCCGTTGGCGCCGAGAAGTAATTGAAGTCATCAGGTATTTCCTCTACGAATACATCGAGCGGAACCTCTATCATCACCGGCCCGGGGCGTCCGTTTCGCAACTGTGAAAATGCACGACGCATAACTTCTGGCAGGGCCTTACCCATGGTGAGCGGCTCTGCCCACTTCGTTATGTGCTGCATATTCATAGTGGAATTAAAATTCGGAAAGTAATGAGCTAGACGGCGCACATAACCTGCTGGCATCACCAGTATTGGTACAGACTCACTATATGCTTGCGCAACACCACCAAAGGCATTCTCAGCGCCTGGGCCATGCTGCATTACAAACACACCTATGTCGTCTCCAGAACTCAATCGACTTAAAGCATCCGCCATATGAAGCCCAACTCGCTCCTGACGAACAATGATGGTTCTAATATCCACTTCCGCTGCCGCTTCAATAATTGGATTAACAGGATAGCCAATCAAAAATTTAACGCCTTCCTGTTTTAGGATCTTTGCAATCGCTCGAGCGATATTCATACCATTACTCCTTCTAATGTCTGTAGGTATTTATTGAACTTTTAAGCGACAGTTAGCCTGGATCGACGATCGAGAGCCCGGCGAACAATGCCGTGACGCTTGCGTGTGAGTGGAAAGAAATAGACTAACGAGGCAGATAGGGCGAACAATGATGCCGGGATCAGTGCATAGGTAAGCTTCAACCCTTGAACTGCAATACTGCTATTTTCAGTTGCAGCGGCGTCGTATTCAAAAAAAGCCAGGAGCCCAAACGCGACACTGCCTCCTATTGCAGCATTAAGTTTTACACCGAACAAAAATACCGAGAAGTAAGCACCAGACCTGTTGTACCCAGTCTTATACTCATCGAAGTCGATGACATCACCTAATAAAGAAAACGGTACCATGGCTCCAGCACCTGAGCTGAGAGCAAGCCCCACTGCCATGATTAGAAACGGTATAAATGCATCCTGGCCTGGGTCCAACAAAGCCGGGGCAGCAACCCAGATGCTCGCCAGGAATAGTGAAATACTCCAGGCTTTAGATTTGTCCAAAAACTTCATTACAAGCAACCAGATGGGTAAGCCCAGCAGCGCCGATAACATCATCGCACCTATGGCATAAGCCAGTTTGTCACCAATATTCAGATAGGTATCAAGATAGATAAATTGAAGCGTGCCGTTGATACCTGCTGCCAGCCCCCCGATGACGAACACAAGCAGAAGCCGCCAGAAAAGTGCATTTCCACCAATAGCACGACAAGCAGCGACTATCCCAGGATTGACCTGCCTGGAAGTTTCAAGGTTCGGTACTGAGGGTACAAACAATACAGAAGCGGCTACACAAAGTGGTGCCATCAATACAAAAACCAGCGCTACCGCACTCATCACCTGGGGCGTCATTTCAGTCGTTGGTGCCGCCAGGAGTAAAGGTAGTGCAGCAAATGCCAGGGGGCCGATGATGGAAAAGATAGTCCGCAAAAAAAAGACACGATTGCGTCCGTCATAGGCGGTATCAATCTCAGAGCCCCATGCCGTGTGGGGTATCTCCATCATGGTCCAGCCAAGATAAAACACAATCGCCCAGCCAGTGAAATGCCAGGCGACATTGCCTGACATA
>CBDUKY010000443.1:0-2998 GCA_965367925.1 uncultured Pseudomonadales bacterium
TTGTTCGCAGCGGTCTTGTGCGAGACCTTATGGACCGTTATGAGCCAGCATCGTAACAATACCCGCTGGTCTTGAGGTTGATCAGCTTGCCCCGGTGATTGCCGGGGCAAGCCAGATCTTTCAGATAATCCAGGAAGCGACTTTTAGCACGACAAACGCGACAAAAAATTCGAGGCCGTGATTAAGTAGAGGTGGTTCAAAAAGCTGTGCAAGCTCGCTCTTGACCTGCATAACATTCACGTAAGCAAAAATGAAAATCATTATTGAGGCAATATCTGAAATTTTTGATGCGAGATCAGCCTCATTGGACGCAAGTGTAAAAAACGAATAAGCAATCATTGCACCTATAGAAACTTTGGCTAGTGCAATTTTGACTCGTTCCTTTCTGCTTATGTATGAGTACTCAAACTCAGCCATTTTAAATGCCTTGTTTAAACTTCCTCTTCGACTCTTACAGTACCTTTAGTAGTAGATATGTTTGAACCGCCGTTAAAAGTACGATAAACAGCGACACCAAGAGACATACCAGTGACATTGGAATTAAACCAATTGATCGCCTCACCGATACTGTTTCCAAATTCCCAGGCTGTCGTAACAGCAGGAAGAACTGCGGCGGGTCCACCGGGAAAGTTCGGACCTTTCCAGTATAGATTTCGAAATGGTACTTTTGTACCTTGTCCAAATCCACCAGCAACTGATACAAGTTCACTTTGTTGAAGTGCTCTCATGTGATGCTCCTTTAATAGTTTATAAATACTGCGTGAAACAGCAAGTCTAGTGTATTAAAGGTACTGGCCAATTAATGTGGTCAGGAAACATGATTCTTGTAGGAAATTAGCTTTTTGCTTTGTTCTCAATAGCCTACATTGCTTCAGTCTTTTAGTTGATACCGCGCCATGGCCGCGCGCCGCTCGGCAGGGATCGGTACTGATTTCCGTGCTACCAGATCCATAGAGACGGCAATGGCTTCACAGCCAATAACCCATTGCCCGGTATCGTGGTTGTACATGATATGGGCCATATGCTGGGTCTTTTCTGCCAGATTACGTATGCCAGAGAAAATCTCAAACCGATGACCAACCCGAAGTGGCGTGTGATAGCTCATGCGGTATTCGAGCACTGCACCGCCTAGAACGCCGTCGCCACGTTTGGTCTCGCTCTCAGTCTCAAATTTTGTCCAGAGGTTTGGCATGGAATCCGAGCAGCGACCCATATACTGGTAGGGCAACAAAAAGCCACCTGCGTCGCATTCTTCCGGCTGTATCACGCCCATACCAATGGAAGTGAAACCAAGCGTTTGTATATCTGACAAAGACTGATCGATATAAGGCAAGTTGGTTTCTTCCAAACCGCGGCTACCTGCATGGGCTGGTAGTTCAACGAAATTAATTTCTGCTACTGATGGTTTCCAGGCCAGGGTATACAAATAGCTCGCATAAACCTGATCAGTCCCTGTATGCCTGAGTTCGATGAGTATGCGAGTTTCATTGTCGCTGATACCAAGTACACCAAAGTAACCTGCGATCGGCGCCGCAATTCTGGCTTCCGCAACGTAACGCATATGTTGGCATTTAACAGTGCTAGAGACTGCTGGCAGTTCTTCTTGTGTGACATAACCAGCAGCGAGCAATCCAGCTTGTAGGGTCTGGTGCATCTTGTGAGCGTAAAACCTGACATTTAGATGGTCATTTTCATCGCACTCCCAGCGATTGACGCTGCCGAGGAAAACAGGGGTTTGCATAAGCATCTCAATTAAAATTTAGTAGGACGTTTCACGCGCAGCTACATTGCCAAGGGTGAACAAGGCTGGCTTCTGCGCTCCGGCAGTGTAAGGAATAATGCTGGTCTAATTCAATGTTATTGTAGGTGACCACAAAGGGCCACTGGCACGCGATACCAGCTTGTCTGTCCGCCTGGAATGCCGCGTTGTTGCCAACATGATTCATCACCACGACTATTTCTAATCAGATTGGTGTACTGTCCCTGGGCATTCTGGGTGCTAACACTGGTTTGCGCTGCAAAGCGGGCAACTTCTGGTGCAGACTCTTTCGTTTTTGATGAACGAGGGGCGGGAAAGTCACTAGTGCTAAAGGTCCGGGTTCTGGATTTTTCGCGGGTAGTGATTTCCCGTGCAATCGACTTGATCTGCTCGTTCAGGGTTTCATGAGACAGGGCGTCAGATTGTGACGTCTGATCTGGTGCCGACGTTGTTTGTCTAGATTGATGGGATGCTGGAATTGGCCTCGTGGCTAACGTTTGTTCCAGTGGCCTGACTGGCTTGATGACAGGCTTTTCCTCGGCAACAGTCTTTTGCTTTAACAGCTTTATCTTTAGTGTCACTGATTCGGCTGTGACAGTTGGTAGATCCAATCGAATCAACATAATTGCAGCCGAATGCAAAGTGAAGACGATAACCAGCGCAAACACCAGCACCCGATCTTTATCAGGTGCTGGTTCAGCATCAAAGAAATCCTGGTCTGCTAAGGAAACTTCTAACATGCCTCCTTAGAGGCCTGTAATCCTTATCGGTTCAATGCTTCTTCAGGCTGCGGGGGCGGCCTGGGTACCTCTGACCAATCTACCGTTTAGCACCCCGGTAGGTTCACCGTTTTTAAAGGCGACTTGTCCGGCGACGATGGTGTATTCATAGCCGCTAGCCTTTTGAATCAAGCGCCTGCCACCTGCTGGAAGATCGTAAACAACAGTGGGTTCATGAATCGTGAGATGCTCAAAATCGATGACGTTAATGTCAGCCTTGTAGCCGACCTTGAGAACCCCGCGATCATCTAAACCAACCTGGGCGGCGGTTTTCTGGGTTTGCATACTCACCAGTTCTTCAAGTGGCATTTTTGCGCCACGGGTTCTATCCCGGCCCCAGTGCTGAATAAGCGTCGTGGGGAAGCTTGCATCACAGAGTGCGCCACAGTGAGCGCCACCATCGCCGAGGCCAAAAATGGTGTAAGGGTGTTTTAGCATCTTCTCGACGAAGTCGAGATTA
>CBDUKY010000444.1:0-2995 GCA_965367925.1 uncultured Pseudomonadales bacterium
TATTGCTCGGTGCAACCGAGATATAATTTATTGTATCGCGAAATCGAAACCGAACTTTTGCCGCTTGCACAAGATGAAGGGCTAGGGGTGCTGGTTTACAATCCACTTGCAGGTGGTTTTTTATCTGGCAAGTACAAGCCAGGTCAAGACCCAGAACAGGGCACGCGTTTTACCCTTGGCACCGCTGCTGACAGGTATCAAGCGAGATACTGGCATGATAGTCAGTTTGCGGCAGTCGAAGCCTTACGAGAGGTGGTTGAAGCAAAAGACTTAAATATGGTTTCAGTTTCTGTAGCCTGGGTACTGCGTCAGCCTGGTATCACCTCTGCAATTATTGGTGCGAGTAAAGCCAGTCAATTGGATGCCAATCTTGCAGCGCTAAGCGTGGAATTTGATGATGAGCTACTGGCCGCTTGCGAGGCTGCCTGGTGGTCACTACCCCGCAAACCTGTTGCTGAAGGTTATCGTTAACCGGTAAATACACGGCCGATTGTTGCAAGCAGCGCCAATTTTCAACCGGATCACAATTGCAAACTATACACAACCTGAGGAGCTACCAACGTGGATGAACTCGCCTTTTTAGATGCTGTCAGTCTGGCTAAAAAAATCAAACAGAAAGAAATAAGCAGTGTAGAAATGTTAAACCACTATGTTGAACGGATGGAAAAGTACAATCCTGAAATCAACGCAATCATTGTTACCCAGCTGGACAAGGCGCGAGCCAGAGCGCAAGCGGCGGATAATGCACTGGCAAAAGGTGAAGATTGGGGGCCATTGCATGGCCTGCCCATGACGGTAAAAGAATCTTTCGACATAGAAGGCTTGCCCACAACCTGGGGTGATCCGGTGAACAAGGACAATATTGCAGACGCAGATGCTGTGGCTTGCCAGCGGCTACAGGATGCGGGCGCTATTATCTTTGGCAAGACCAATGTACCTATTCATCTTGCGGACTTTCAAAGCTTTAATGACGTTTATGGCACAACTGGTAACCCTCATGACCTTGATAGAACACCGGGTGGCTCCTCCGGAGGCAGTGCCGCCGCACTAGTGTCAGGTATGACGGGCCTGGAAATGGGTAGCGACATAGGCGGCTCAATTCGAAATCCAGCTCACTATTGTGGCGTCTTTGGCCATAAGCCAACCTGGGGTGTGTTACCCATGCGCGGTCATGCAATGAAGGATGTTCTGGCACCGTCAGATATCTCGGTCATTGGCCCACTCGCGCGTAGCGCGGCGGACTTGCGACTGGTGATGGATATTGTTGGTGGTGCTGATGACCTGCATACCCCTGGCTGGCAGCTTAACCTGCCAGAACCGACCCAGACCAGTTTGAAGGACTATAAGGTAGCAGTCTGGCTGGATGATGAACTTGCGCCAGTGGATGAGTCAGTCAAAGAAAGGGTGCTAAAAGTAGCGCAACTAGTCGAGCAGGCTGGTGGCACGGTTGACTATGAAGCCAGGCCAGACTTTTCTGCCAGTCACTCCCATGACTGTTATACAAATTTACTACACTCGGCCATGTCCGCTCGTCAGTCTGATGAAGCATTTGATGCTGGCTTAAAGCGTCGGCAGAAGTTAAAGGCTGATGACAATAGCCAACTAGCGCGTGTGACCCGTGCTACGACCCTGTACTACAAAGAATGGCATGCCTGGAATGAACACCGAACCCATCTGCGTTGGGCATGGCACAGGTTTTTTACTGACTTCGATATTCTTTTAACGCCGATGTGTTTAACATCTGCGTTTCCCCATGACCATAATCCGAAAAATTCTGAACGTATGATTCAGGTGAACAATGATCAGGTTAACTATTTTGATCAGGTTTTCTGGGCGGGACTTACCGGTGTGTCATTTCTGCCATCTACTATTGTGCCAACGGGCCTCGACAAAAAGGGCTTGCCTATTGGTGTGCAAATTGTAGCAAGAGAAATGGGTGATAATTTTTCTATTGAGTTCGCAAGACTCGTTGACCAACAGTTAGGTGGCTTTGTGCCAGCTGCCGCTTATAAGGATTAAGTATGCGCAATGTATTTTTTTATCTGATCTTAATGT
Organism: uncultured Pseudomonadales bacterium; assembly: GCA_965367925.1. Lineage (GTDB taxonomy): Bacteria > Pseudomonadota > Gammaproteobacteria > Pseudomonadales > Azotimanducaceae > JAHRVQ01. The sequence continues at coordinate 2,056 of CBDUKY010000444.1, forward strand.
TTCCAACCCTTGTCCTGGCGGACAATCCGGTTGTCGTGATGCAAACCAATATGGGTAACATCACCCTGGAACTTGATGCAGAAAAAGCGCCGGTTACTGTGAAAAACTTCCTAAGCTATGTGGATATCGATGGCTATGCCGGGAGCATTTTTCATCGGGTAATTTCTAACTTTATGATTCAGGCTGGCGGTCACTATGCTGACCTTGAAGAGATGGAATCTGGCGATACGATTCTCAATGAGGCAGACAATGGGCTTAAGAACCTGACTGGCACCATTGCAATGGCCAGGATGAATCAGATTGATAGTGCTTCAAGGCAGTTCTTTATTAATACCAAGGACAATGCCTTTTTAGATCATAGTCCTGCTAGTTGTACTCGCGAGGATGAACGCAAACAGGAAGCCGCAAGCGCGCGTGGTCTAAATAGACCAGTAAGCTGTAAGAGTTTTGGATATGCTGTATTCGGTCGGGTAATCGATGGGATGGAGGTCGTGCGAAAAATTGAAGCGGTAGAGACAGTCAGGCAGGGGCCTCATCAGAATGTGCCTCGATCGCCCGTTATTATTGAGCGCATTATTCGGCAGTAGCTTATGCAGGTTGTGCTAAAACTAATTTAACTGAACTGGAGTGGTAAGAAGCGTGGTTAGAATCTGGTTAGTCTCGTGTCTAGTGTTTTTTTCAAATGCCGCCTTTGCGGTACTCGCTGAAGCAGATGCAGAAGCCAGCGCTGTCGCTGAAGCTGAGCCCAGGCTCATTGTATTGATCGCCGTGGATCAACTGCGTCGTGATCGAGTCGATGAGAAGTTGCCGGGCGGCATAGGAAAATTCTCACGCCTGGGCCGTAACTATGTCGAATCCAATTTAGATCATGGCGTTACCACAACCTGTCCGGGTCACTCGGTTATGTTGACTGGCGTAAACCCTGGTAAGGCAGGCATAG